>DATEWS010000801.1:0-6995 GCA_035257785.1 Pyrinomonadaceae bacterium | reverse complement strand
TGCGCACCTCGCCGCCGAATCTCATTGTGTGGCGGCCCTTGAGAAGAGTTGCGACATCGCTGAAGTGCTCTGAGTTGTCGCGAACTCTGTTGTCGAAGAACGTCGAACCGCCGGGCTGTAAGGCTCTGGGGTCAGTCGACGTGACCGCATCGCCGTATCCGGGAAATCCAATCAGCGGTAGTCCGAAGTTCTGCGTCGCGGTGGGGCTTAGTCCGAGCGAGCTCACCGGAATGCCGCGCGTAAAGTTACGATTTTGAACGTCTGAACGCGAGAACCCGGCGTTGAAGTGATTGATGAATGCCGGTGTCAGAGTCCAGTCGTGTTGCAAGCGCGCGTAGTACGACTTGAAGACCTGGTTCCAAACTCCCTGCGCAACGAAAGGCTCGGGGAAGCGCGGGAAGCCACCTTTCACACTCGGCAACTTTCGAAATGTGTAACTGAAGTTTAGGGTTTGCCGGTCGGTGAGGTTGTGCGTGATCTTGGTTACGTAGTAGTTCGTCTGTGCGGTTGCGGTCGTATTTGCGAGGTAGTTATGAAAGACTCCGCTCTGGTTCGGCAGTGGAAAGAGGTCGACGAAGTTTTTGCCGATTGCCGAGATACGAGCGCCACCCAAATATTGATCGAGCCGATTGCCCGGAATTGCTGTGCGAGCTCCCGCAGGTTGAGACGGATCGAAGATCTGGACCGGGCCGCCGAAGAACTGAAGTACGTAAGGATCGGTCAACAGTTCGCCGAAATCTCCGTTGCGCATCCGTAAGGTTGGAACAGTCACCTGAACGGTTTCAGACTGAAACGTCCGATAGCCGCCATAGTTGAAAAAGAAAAATGTCTTGTTCTTACCACTCCACGTTGGTGGACCACCTTCGCCGAATCGCGGCAGATGCAGTGGACCACCGACACTGAAACCAAAGTCAAACTGCCGATCGCGTGGCTTGTCGAGATTCAGGATACGGTTGCGATCTATGTTCGCGTTCAGCGCGTCGTTGATGTGGAAGAGATACGCTTCACCGTGAAAGTCGTTGCTACCGGTCTTGATGGTGAAGTTGACGACGCCGCCTGAAGAGTTTCCAAACTCCGCGGAGTAGCTGCTGGTTGAAAGTGTGAATTCCTGAAATGCGTTTGGACCAGGCGCGACTTCGGAGAAGAACGTGCCGTTCTCGCCGCGTCGTGTTTGCGCGCCGTCAATCAGAATGTCGGCGCCGAGACCCTGGCCACCGTTGATGCGGAAGTTGGTGGCGTTTGTGCCGGTGCTGCCGGAGGTCGCACCGGTTGGTGTGCGGTCATTTGAAACCACGCTGCTATCCAGGAAGATGAACGACAACGGCGAGCGACCACCGCTCTCGGCCGCGACCAGTAATGGCAACTCACGCACCTGCCGCTCGCTGACGTTGAGCTGGCTCGCGGGATTCTCAGTTTGCAACACGGGAGTGGCCTCACCCGATACGGTTACGGTATTGACCATCTCTCCGACTTCAAGCGTGACGTCGACAGTGCGGATCACTTGCACTGCAACCTTGATGTTTTCGACTGAAGCGGTTTTGAAGCCGGTGGCCTCGACCTTTACCGTAAAAACTACTGCTGGTAATTGTGGGATGGTGTAGTTGCCTTCGCCATTCGTGCGAGCCTCGCGAGTCTCGCCGGTCTCGACGTTCAAGGCCGTCACCTTTGCGTCGGGAACTACTGCTCCTGTTTGGTCGGTGACTCTTCCGGTTATTCCGCCGCGATCGCTTTGGGCGAAGACTGGTGAAACAGCGATGAATATGATGACGAGCCATCCAGCGATAGACAGGTTAGACACTTTCATTCGTACCTCCCGCAGACTAGGACGCAAGCAGAAAATTGTTTTGAAGGGAACTATGCAGACCGATCATCGATTCAATGATCACCCGGGGGAGTGATTTAGCTGTCGTGTGTAAAACTTAGCGAATCGATTGCGCGGTGTGCTCATTTATACTAGAAATGAGCATGAAGTCAAGATTTATCTGTGGGAAGTGTAATCAATTTTACAGATGAAAGGTTTCACGCAAGGACGCAAAGGAAGACGCAAAGACACCAAGTGTTCAGCGCCTTTGCGTCGTCCTTTGCGTCTTTGCGTGAAATTTCTGTTACTCGTCGCATTCGCCGCGCCGGCGTGGTCGCAGGAAGGTGACGTCCGTCAGGTCCATGATCCGAGCATCATTAAGGACGGCGACACTTACTACGTGTTTTCGACGCGCGCCGGTATTGCGATCAGATGTTCGAGCGACCTGGTCCACTGGCGATTGTGCGGCGACGTGTTCGCGCATCTTCCTGAATGGGCGGTCAAGGATGTGCCAGGTCTCAGAGGTTTGTGGGCGCCGGACGTTTCTTACTTTAACGGCAAATTTCACCTTTACTATTCGGTTTCCACGTTTGGCAGCAATCGTTCCAGCATCGGCCTGGCGACGAACGAGACTCTCGATCCGGCGAGTGACAAGTACCGGTGGGTGGATCAGGGAAAGGTAATTGGCTCAAATGTTACTGACGACTGGAACGCGATCGATCCGGACGTTGTGTTTGACGAACACAATCAACCCTGGCTCGCATTCGGCAGTTTTTGGGGTGGCATAAAGCTGCGCCAGTTGGACGCGTCAACCGGTAAGCTCTCGTCCCAGGATCAAACTCTCTACTCACTCGCGAGTCGTCCCACACCCGGCGCAATTGAGGCTCCAAACATTATCCGAAAGAATGATTACTACTATCTTTTTGTTTCTTTCGACTTCTGTTGTCGTGGAAAAGACAGCACATACAACGTTCGAGTTGGCCGCGCGCGGCGACTCACTGGTCCATATTTAGATCGAACCGGCAAAGCGATGATGGATGGTGGTGGAACACTCGTCGTAGCAGGCACGGGCCGTTGGGCCGGGACAGGTCACTCTGCGGTGTTACAGGAGAAGGACCGTGACTGGCTCGTCTATCATGCTTACGACACTGAGTGGCATGGTGTCTCAACACTGCGGATTTCCGCTCTTCGTTGGGATTCGCAAGGTTGGCCCACGATCTCTAACTAAGCCCGGTGCACCTTGATTCCCCTCGCAATAAAAGGCGCGATTGCGTCGTCAGACACACCCTTGTCGGTAATCAAAATGTCGACGTCATCGAGCGGGCAGATCAGCGCGGTACCAACGGCTCCGACTTTTCGATGGTCGGCGACGACGATTTTTTGACGCGCCTGACGAATCATGGCGCGATGAATCGTGGCCTGGTCCGGGTAGTTTGTAGTTAGACCATGTTCGATGTGGATACCATCGACGCCGATGAATACCTTGTCGACGAAGATTTCGCCGACGCTTTCAATAGCGGCTGGTCCAACGAGGGCGAACCAGTCTCCACTTAAGAACCCGCCGGTAACGATGACCTTCAGATCGTCGCGGTGACTCAACTCCATCGCCACATTCACTGCGTTCGTCAAAACCGTGATTCCTTTATGAAGACAAACGCTGCGGGCCACCTGCGTCGCAGTGGTGCCGGCACCGATTGCGAGGATGTCTCCATCGCTGACCATTTCAGACGCGACCAGACCGATGCGGCGTTTCTCGGCGCTGCGCTGTCGCTCCTGCTCGTGATAGTAGGAGATGTGGCGGAACGGTTCGTAAAGGAGTGGCTGTACGGGAACAGCGCCGCCATGACTGCGGCGCAGCAGTCCGCGATGTTCGAGTTCGCCGAGATCGCGACGAATAGTCGCGGGCGACACCTTCAGGCGTTTGGCGAGTGAATGCACCGACACCTTACCGGCGCGCAGCAGTTCCTGGAGAATCATTTGCGCGCGTCGCTCGGTAGGAGAGGTTTCTTCCGGCATCTATTTCTTATTATCCACAGATTACACAGATTTGTTTTATGAAATCTGTGTAATCTGTGGATTAAGGCTGTGGTGCGTCGATCAATTTGAGGATTACTCTTTCCTGATCCTTTTGCCGTTTGCGCAGCTCGTCGGCGCGGTCGAACATCTTTTTCGCCGCTTCTTTTTCTCCTAACTTTGCGTAGACCAATCCGAGTTGATAATTCGCGCGCAGGTCGTTGGCGTCGAGCTCGACGGCTCGTTCGAGTTCCGAGCGAGCTTCAGCAAAGTTGCCTGTTTCGCGATATGCGGTTCCGAGCGCCGCATGGGCCGCCGCGTGGTCCGGACGGGATTGAATCACTTTTCTAAATGTGTTGATAGCTGCGGTGCGATTGTTTGCCTTCTCGAAACTCACCCCCAGCAGATACTCAGTGTCCGGATCAGCTTTGAGACTCAAGCTCCGTTGCAGCGCGCTCTGTGCCTCCGAAGTTCGTTCCCCGCGAAGCAACGCCGCACCCAACAGGTACCAACCCGACGCGTCGCGCGGCTGGAGGGCAACGTAGTTATTCATCAATCGTGTTGCTTCTAACACTTCACCCTTGGTCCAATGTGCAGCAGCGAGCCCATAGAGGTATGCAGGCTCGCGCGGATAATCTCGGTGCAGGCGCTCGAACACCGGCAAAGCATCGAGCACGAGTCCCATCTGCAAAGTCGTCGCACCAAAGTCATAAAGAACGGCGGGCGAATCGGGAGCAACGCGGCGCGCCTGTACCAGATGAGAGAGCGCTTTCTCGAAATTACCCGTGGCACGCGCCACTTTCGCGAGCGCACGCAAAGTTGCGACATCGTTGGGCTTCAGCCTCAACGCCGAAGTGAGATACTCCTCAGCTCTATCATATTGCTTCAGGCCGACTAATGTTCTCGCCATCAAAACAAAGTAGTCGTCGTTGAACGCCTCCTGAGGCACGAGACGCAAATAGTCGTACGCGTGCTGGTAATCGTTTTTCTCGACGTACAGTGTCGCGAGATTGAAATTGATCTCGGGACGCGAGGGCGCGAGCTTGTGTGCGCGAAGCAGGATCGGCATCGCTTCCGCGGATCGATTATGAGTCAACAACAACTCTGCGAGATTGACGTGCGCGCCGACATGCGTTGGCAAACTCGTCAGCGCGCGACGAAACAGTCGTTCTGCATCAGCGATACGATCTTGTTTTGCACGAACCACGCCCAGCAGGTTCAGTGCATCAGCGTCATTGCGTGACGTCGCAAGCACGGAGTTGAGCAGCTCTTCAGCGCGCGTTAGTTGGTTTCCGTTGATTGCGTTAACGGCTTCGGTCAGACGGTTGAGATCGACGTCGGCGTTCGTCGTTTGCGCACGGGCGATCGATGCAATCGCAAGCAGCACGAGGACCACTACAAATTTCGCCGTCTTCATTTCTCTGCTATTCTATGCAATCTCCCGCATGTTTGGCACAAACTCCTGAAAGGAGATACCGCGACATGCTTTCTCTATTGCTACTCTGTCTTACGCTCGTCACCGTAACTTTTGCTCAAGACAACAAACCGCAGGCAGTTCCAACTCCCACCGGCACGACTGTAGTCTCGGGCCGCGTGATCTACGAAGACAACGAACAACCGGCCACGCGGCATCGTGTTCAACTGATTGCGTCACAGGCCCTGTTTACTTCTCCTAAAGGTCTTCGCATTCCTACCGCAATCACGAACGAGCGCGGCGAGTTCAGTATGCAACGTGTAGACGCGGGCGAGTATTACGTTCTTGCTCTGCCCGCCGATAAACATGACAGCAGAGAACTTACTCTCGTACTCGCACGGTCCGCTGACAGTGCCGCTGACGCCGCCAAACTGGAGCAGTTCAAGAAAAAGCACCTCCGCATCAACGTTGACGGCCAGCATAACGCGGAGGTGAATGTTCGTGTACCGAATCCACATTTCGGGACCATTTCAGGAATGGTCCTCGACAATACGCGCCAGCCGGCTCCCCGAGCGATGGTCCACATAGTCAGTAAAGACAACGCTTCGCCTGGCGTGAGTGTGGTCACTGATGATGAGGGTCGATATAAAGTCTGGGGTTTGCCCAAAGGTGAATACGTCGCGAGCGCCAATCCACCTTTAAAGGGAGAACGAATGGAGTTTCAAGGATCTCCGGGCGCAACCTATTTCCCTTCAACTCTTCTCCTGCAAGACTCGCCGCCCGTGGTCGTGTTACCGGACCTCGACACCGGTAACGTTGATATCACGCTCATAGCGAGAGCGTTGCGTAGTGTCGCCGGTACGGTACGAATCCACGGCGATAACAGTGTTGCTACAAACGCCACGGTCCGTTTAGTTGTGAAGGGCGTCGAAAACCCGCTGTCCAATTACGTCACGTCAACTGATCAAAGCGGTCACTGGTCATTGTCGAATGTGCCCGATGGCTCGTATCGCCTTTTTGTTCAACCGTCGCAGATCGAACCGAAGCCACGGTTTGTGCAACGCGAACAGGAGTTAACAGTTAACGGAGCCGACATTGATGATCTTCTGATCGAAGTTTCGGAAGGCGCTCGTCTTTCAGGCATCGTAACAGTCGAAGGCAGCGGCGCCTCGGTACAATTTATCGACATCAGCGCAAACTCTTACAAGCAGAACGCGACTTCGTCTACCAGGATCGATGAGGCTGGAAAATTTGCACTGACCGGTGTGCCGTTGGGCGAGATCCTAGTAAGCGCATTCGCCTACCCGGAAGAAAAATTTTATGTGAAGTCGATCGAGTCTAATGGAGCCGAGCTGTTGCGCGGGAATCTCACTCTTGCTGAGGGGGACGAGATCAAAGACGTGCGGATTGTGATCTCAACCGGCGTTGGCGTGATCACGGGACGCGTGCTTAGTCAGATCGGCGATCGACCGCTTGCACGTGTCGATGTGATGCTTCGTCGCATAGGAGAAGACGGACCGCGGTTGTTTGGAGGCAAAATTACGGGGCTCACCAATGACCGCGGAGTCTTTACTCTTAGTGCTGCGCCCGGAAATTATCACGTCATTGCATGGCGATCGGCCGATGGCTCCGGGGCGTTTGCGACTGCGATGAACAAAGCAACACTCGTTACGTTGTCGGCGACCGAGCGAAAGGAGATCGTTATTCGACTCCCGTAACGCAATCGAAAATGGGACTCAACGATCCCACAAACGGAAAATCCGCGCA
>DATEWS010000800.1:0-4459 GCA_035257785.1 Pyrinomonadaceae bacterium | reverse complement strand
CTCGCAGCGATGCGTGCGAGCCTGAATGAAATGCAGAATCGTCTCGTTCAGATCGAATCCAAGGTAGGCGGACCGCGTGTGCATTCACCGTGGCATCCGAGCTTCGATCGGTTTGGAGTTGAAGAAGCGACGGTTTCCGAGCTCGTAGATTTTTTTCAAAATGAAAAGGCTTGCAGCCTGGAGCCAGGCGGCAAGCCTTGTGATCACTGCGCGATGTGTAGCTCGCGCGGTTTTTAGCCGCGGATTACTTAGTCGGATTTCGCAGTGAGTTTGCGTTGATCTGCGGCACCTGTTTTGACGTCTCATCAGCCTTAAAGTAAGGCTCCTCCTTAAATCCAAACAGCTTGGCGGAGATCACTGTTGGAAAGCGCGCACGCGTCGTGTTGTAGTCCTGCACACTCGCGTTGTAGTCCTGGCGTGCGACAGCCACACGGTTCTCCGTGCCCGCGACCTCATTCTGCAATGCGAGAAAGTTTTGATTCGATTGCAACTGAGGATACGCTTCATTTAGGACCAGCAAACGTCCCACCGTGCCGCCGAAACTGTTCGCCGCATCTATCACCGCCTGTTTTTGCTCCGGTGATTTATCGCCACCCTCACCCTGCGGTGCCTGATTGGTTGCGTTTATCAGTCGCGAACGCGCCTCGGCGATCTTGCCGAAGACTTCCTGCTCCTGAATACCAGCCATCTTTGCCGACTCTACAAGATTATTAAACAGGTCACCGCGACGTTGTAGTTGTGTTTCAACGTTGGCCCATTTTCCTTTCACATCCTGTTGCTTTGTCGTCAACGTGTTGTAACCGCAGCCGCTGGCGGATAAAGAAATCAGCACCAGGCCGGCAAGGATTGTTAGTCTTCGCGTATTCATTTCAGCTCTCCCATAGGTAAGTTATCAACTGCTTCCACTACCTGTTCAATCTGGAACAGGTAAGCTCCGAAAAGATCATTCGCCTCTTTTTCTGATGTGGGGAGATCACCGCCGGTACGAAATTCAAAAATTCTTTCAAAGGGCGCCGGGTCGAGTCGTAAATGTTTCGCGGTTGCACGAACGCAATCGGGTTTTGAGATTGGGGCTTGCTGGTCATGCAACATCAGTACTGCCCGGAACAGGGCTGCAAAACTGGACAAACTATCGCTCATCAAGTCGCAGAGTTTTTCGATCGAGACTGAAGCGGGTATGTAGAGCCGTCGCAACTGGATCAACTTGCTGCGGAGTTCATACTCAGTTTGGTGACGGAGATTCGCGCTGGAGAGTTGTACAAACTCAAACGGATCGTGACCATAAAGAACTACGCGCGCGTTCGCCATCTGATGAAACTCGATCGGAAACACATCAGCCGCATCCGATAGTTCCTCGATCGTGAAATAGACCGGCAACGGGTGGCCCAATCGCTGCCACTCGCGCATCGGCGCCTGCGCCTGTCGCAGATCTTCCGGCGTGATTCGATGGAGTGCGATCAGGATGTTGTAGTCGGAGCGCAGCTCTACGTGATCGCCGGCCGCAGCCGAACCGTATAGGACCACGCACGCGAGATTGTTTCCGTGCGTCGCGCGCAGATCCTCGACGAGTCCGCCGAGCGCTTCTTTTATCGCCGTGTTAACCATAAGAATTATCCGCGTTCATCGGTACTTAGTCCGTATCATCCGTGTTACCAACTGCCTCCCGCACCTCCGCCACCGAAATCACCGCCTCCGCCAAAACCTCCACCAAAGCCGCCACCACCTCCAAAACCTCCACCACCGAAACCACCTCCTCCACCCCAGCCGCTACTCGAGCCCCAGCCTCGACCGCCGCCACTCAAGTTGCTAAACAAACTTCCCCACAACAGCGCCTGCAAACAACCTCCGCCACCTCCACCACGCCTGCGCGCCGCAGAAGAAAGCAGGATGAGTACGAAAACAATTATGAAGATCGTCGCGCACACACTGAAACCTTTTTGAGCTGGTTGCGCTGTTGTCGTGCGCGGACGTTCGCGATAGACATACCGCTGGTCGATGCCTTCAATATTGAAACCGCGCTTTGCTGCGAGTGTCGCCGCATAAGATTGAACGGTGTCTAAGATTCCCTTGCTATAGTTGCCCTGGCGAAATGCGGGTACGAGTCGTTCGCGTTGAATCTGGCCCACCAGTCCATCCGGCAAATCGCCTTCGATGTGTCGACTCACTTGCGTGAAGTACTTGCGATCCTGAATCGCCACCACCAGTAAGAAACTTGCTTTATCTCCATCCTTTGGTCCAATTCCCCAGCCTCGCGCAACTGCGAGTGAATAATCGAAGATGTCGCGATCGCCGGTCGTATCAACCGTTAAGACTGAGTACTCGATCTGCCCGCGCTCTTTCAGGTTCAGATAGATCGATTCGAGCCGTTGCCTCGTGTCAGCGTCGATAACGTTCGCGTTGTCTACTATGGGGTTGAAGGGGACGGGGAGGGGGACGGGCGACTCGGGCGTCGTCTGCGCGTTTGCATTAACTGCCGGCAGCGAAAAGATCAAAAGCAGCAGGCCGAAGCCAAGCCGCAGCGAAACTGGTTTTATCAAGCGCAAACGCAATCGCGAATCTCGTAACCTAACCCTCTATCAAGCGATGCAACAAATAAAAGAGGGCCACCCCTGCAAAAACGACAATTGAGACCCTGGGGTTTCTTTCTTCTTTGTGATTTACCTCGGGTATCAAGTCGCTCGCCGCAACATAAAGGGTTACACCAGCCGAGAATGGTAAAGCATAACCAACAGCGTTGCTCATTCTCGCGTCGAGAAGGGCAACGCCAATCACACCTGCCAGGGTTGCGGCCCCGATCGCCGCTGTTGCAATCAACGCCTTCTGCGTCGAATGACGAGTAGCAAGCATGATTGATGCCACAGTGAATCCTTCTGGCATTTTGTGAAGCAGAATCGCGATAAAGACGAGAATTCCGACTTTGAAGTTGACGAGGAAAGCGGATGCAATCGAAACACCGTCGAAGAAAGTGTGAATCCAAAGTCCACCGACGGCGGTGTACGCGGCGGATGGCCGCATGAATGATTCCGGATGAGTTTCGGCGCCGAAGTGAAAGTGCGGGGCGAGCGTGTGTTCGAAGAGCTGTATCGATAAATAACCGGCGAGAAGCAGTGTCATCGCTCCGACAACCGCTTCAGACGCGGATTTGTGTTGTGAAGTCGTGGTCCAGATGTCGATGGTCGTGGGAAGGATCTCTATGAATATTGCCGCCAGCATGAAGCCGGCGCCGAGCGCGACGAGGTATTTAAGGAAGCGTTCACCCAGCCGGTGAGCGCCTGATTTGATAAGAACCAGCCCTCCGAGGACATTAGCGGCCGCCGCCAGCAGGCCAAACAGGAGAATCAATGCCATTTGAATGGGGCCAATATAGCATCGAGCGCTGCCAAAGCAATTTTTCTCACGCAACGACGCAGCGGCGCAACGCAAGACGTCTTCGCCGCGCCGTTGCGCCGCCGCGTGAGAAAGGTCTCTCTCATTAAAGGGCTGACAGAAGGCGATCACCTTGGCTGTTTTGCGTATTGACACAGTCTGGAGCGCGGCGTAGTATCCGGCGTTGGGTGGTCAAAAGTGGTCGGAAGTGGGTCCAACCTCGTAGCAACGCCGATCATCAGCAACACTTTTCCTTTGGGCCACCCGCCAACTCTTGTCAGGCTTCGAATTTATGCTGCGAGGAAATTACACAGCACGTATCGATGTCAAAGGTCGCCTCAAAGTTCCAACGGAATTCAGGCGTCTGATTGAAGAGAAGCACGGCAAAGACTTTTATATCACGAGTTTGACAGGTGAATGTGTTCGTATCTACCCACTACCGGAATGGGAGTCGATCGAACAGAGACTATCGTTACTGCCTTCAATGGATCCAGCACGGCGGAAGTTCCTTGATAGAACGAACTATTACGGTCAGCAAGCCACGATCGACGGGCAGGGCCGCCTGTTGATTCATCCGCTGCTCCGCAAGAGCGCGGAAGTGCTGGGTGACGTGGCGGTATTGGGTTACCTGACCTACCTGGAAGTTTGGGAGCTCGATAAATTCAAGGCTCGCATGCTCGCTGATCCGTATACAGAAGAGGACGAGGCTGCGATTGCGAGACTTGGTATTTAGTGCTTTGTAATTGGTACTTTGTACTTTGTGAAAAAGAACAAAGCACGAAGAACAAAGCACGAAGTTCAAAAGTTCTTTGAACGAGATCACGGGGCGGTGGTGATGGCTGCGCCTTTGGGGGGCATGGGCGCGCCCCATCGCCCCGTGCTGCTACAGGAGACATTGAAGTACCTCGTTCCTGAGCGAGGCGGTCTCTTTGTAGATTGCACGGTTGGGCTTGGCGGACACAGTGAAGCTATTCTGAAATCCTCCCCCGATACCCGCATACTCGGTCTGGATCTCGATCCCGCGGCGCTCGAATACTCGCGCCAGCGCCTCGCGCCTTTCGGAAAGAGATTTCGCGCCGTTCAGGCCAACTTT
>DATEWS010000799.1:0-2804 GCA_035257785.1 Pyrinomonadaceae bacterium | reverse complement strand
CCTTCGGTTTGCGCCAACAGCCAGGCGAGATTGAGCGCGCTCAACGTCTTGCCTTCGGCAACGCCGGCGCTTGTCACGACGAAAGCGCGCATCTGTAATCGATCGGCGGCCTGCAAAATTCTGGTTCGCAGGGAACGGAATTGTTCAGCGTATGCCGAACGAGGCTGAGTGACCGCCACCATATGAGGTTCGACGCGTGTGGCGGAAATGTCGTAAGTGACACATCGCGCCGCACGCGTCGCCCCGGCAGCGTCCAAAGTTGCCCCAGCATCACGCGAAGCTAATCCGCCGGGGAGTGCCGACCCGCCGGGTACATCCGCAGTGTGCGCAGTGGACGCTGAACTTTGCACCGTCTTATGCGAAACATTCATGATCGTGGAACCGGTTAACAACTGTTCCTCGATCTGTTCCGCGGAAGGCAATCCGGTGACGACCGGACTGTCATTACGGTGCTCTGATTTTGGTGTTGCCTTGGCAGCGCTACCGTTATCGGTGGCGCTGTGTTTTCTCATGGCATCAAAAACTCTTCCCATCGTTTCACCTCGTAGTTATTAGGTGCAGGAGCAGCGATCAGGAGCAGGGACCTGGCTCCTGTAATCTGCACCTGTCTGCTTCACTCAATCCGTATCACCCGTGGTTTTTCCCGCGTTCCACAACTCGGCGCGTCCGGTTGAAGTAAAAATTCGAGCCGGGGCTTCGCGTTCCTCGCCTGCCGGCATGCGTCGTTCGGCGCGCGGCAGCATGTCAAACGTGTCGGCCACGTCTTCAATGATCGAGCGGCCAATCGTTGTATCGCCTGCGGCGTAACCCGCAAGCAGCGCGTTGTCGCAAAGATTATTGATGTTTCGCGGAATGCCGTCGGAACAACGAAAGATGTAATCGACGGCTTCGGGTGTGAAAATATCGGTGCGCTCCGCGCCCGCCACCAGCAAACGTGAAGTGATGTAACGATCAGTCTCTTCAACATTCGGCAGCGGCTTGATAACGCAACGTAGCGCAATGCGTTGTTTCAACTGACGCAGATCCGGATTATTCAAAACGTCTCGTAACTCCGGTTGACCGGTCAGAACGATCTGTAACTGCTTGGCCGTATTCGACTCGAAATTTGAGAGTAGCCGAATCTCTTCGAGCACGTGCGGCGACAAGCCCTGTGCTTCGTCGACGATCAGCACCGTGCGCAACCCGCGCGAGTGGCGCGACTCCAGCGCTCGTCCGAGCTCGAGCAACAACTCCGACTTCGTTTCCCACTTCTGCACGTCGAGCAATGTCGAAACGTGCTGGTAAAACTCGGGAACAGACAAGCGTGGATTGAAGATGTAAGCCACCAGCACCGTGCGATCGAGGCGCTCCATCATCCAGCGCAGGATCGTCGTCTTGCCTGTGCCTACTTCGCCCGTCACCACCACCAGTCCCTTACCGCTTTCAATGCCGTAGTGCAGATTGGCCATCACTTCCGTGTGCGACGGAGTGAAGTAAATGAAGCGCGGGTCGGGAGTCAGCGCGAATGGCAACTCTTTCAGACCGTAAAATTCAGCGTACACTCTATTGGACCTCCAGTATTACGAACGACCACCCGACTGCATCAGGAATTCGAAAACGTGCGTGAGCTTGAGCGCCAGGGCCAGCATCGGAATACTCACGAGGGTTGCAACCACACCGGCAGCAAGTAACAAGCGACGCCGGCGAGGCAAAGCGCGCGCTTCGTGCGGGGTCAACAGTTCCGGCACTGCGAGCAGCACCGGTAGTCCCGTGTAGTGTCGTGCGTCTTCAGTGCTTTGAATGGTGAGCAGGCGTGGTCCTTCAAATATGGCCACCAGTATCAGTCCTAAACCAAGACCTACTGCCAATCCCAAACTGGAGAGTAGGAAACGCTTGGGAGCAACTGGTTTCGACGGCAAGTTCGCAGCGTCGACAACGTCGATACCTTCGTTTTGTCGCTGTGTAGCCGCGTCGGCGTTCAGCGTGATCTTTTGCTGTTGCTGCAAGAGCGAATCGAGAGCGGCTTTCTTCGTTTGATAGTCACGCTCGATAGCGCCGAGTGCTACTTCTACTCCCGGCACGTTGTTGAGACGCTCGACAATTCCTGCAATCGCCTTCTCGTTTTCCGCAAGTAGTTTCTGTTGTCGTGCGATCTCACCTTCGGCAAGTTTGATCTCGGCTTCTACAGCACTACTGTTGAGGTTCGGTCTTTTCGCCAGCTTCTCCTGTTTCTCTTTAATTTTGTCTTTCCACTCGGCGATCATCGTGTCCATATCATTTTTGACCTGATCGACTTCTTTCTGCTTCGCGATCACATCCGGGTGCTTCTCACGAAGTTCCTGTTTCAATCGGGTCAACTCGCCCTCGAGCTGGGCCTTCCTGCTGACTAACTGCGACCAGGCCAGTGTTGTTTTGGGATCTGTGAACGTGGTGGCAGTATCTTCGATAACCTGTTCGTTGTTTTCTTTCATCAGGATCAACTGATTGGCAGCCGCCGCACGTCGATCCTGGAGTCGACCCACTTCTGCAATCAACGCTTTCTGTTCTTCACGCAGGCCGGAGAGCTGATTGAAGAGTGACATCGCTTCAGAGGGCAGATTCCCAACGTGAGCGGTCATGAAGTCGCCACGCTGCTTATCGATGGCCGCGAGGTCTTCTTTCGCCTGGTTGACCTGGTTATCCATGAACGCTTTGGCGGCAGTGTTTGAGTTCACCGTGTCAGCGGTCTGGACATTGATGTACTTGCTGGCCAGCTCGGCGGTGATGGCCTGTGCAATTTTGGGATCTCGATATCTAAAGGCGATGTTGAAACCGTCTGTAATGTC
>DATEWS010000798.1:0-3233 GCA_035257785.1 Pyrinomonadaceae bacterium | reverse complement strand
GGCTGGTTCGAACGACATTTCCGGAATCGCGTTCACGTTGCGCCAGGACAGGCCGGCGCGCGACCGTGCGCTTGGTGAGGCAACTCAGGAAGCGGTCGGCAAGGCGCGAATGATTGCAAACGCGTTGGGTGGGCGAGTGGTGCGGATTGTTGAAGTGCAGGAGGAAGGTTTTCAGCAAAGGCCCCCAGTTCCGATTTACCAAACCGAGAGTTTTTTGGCGGGAGCGAAGAGCGCGGTAGCGACGCCAATTGAAGTTGGATCATTGGAGATTACTTCGCGAGTGCAAGTGATCGCGGAAGTGGAGAGCAATTTATGAGGCCGCGTTGATCCGCGGCAATCTAAGGAGGGAAGCAATGGCCAGATACAGAAATGAGATGGATGACGACAGGGATTATTACGCGCGTGAGGAAAACCTCAGACGCGAGGATTTCGGCCGTAATTACGACGACCGATACCGTTCCCGTCGTCAATTCGATAACGAACGCCGGCCGGACTATAGCCGCGGACAGTTTGGTGAACGCGCGGATTACAACTACGACGAACCACGTTACGCGAACTACGGCGGCGGCGAGCGTTGGCGTGAAGAAAACAGACGCAGTTCTCTTTATGAAGGCCGCGACGATCTTTCGTCAAACACGTGGCGAGATCGCGATAACCAGTATGCCGGGGAACGTTCGCGTCTGCGCTGCCGCGACGTCATGACTCGTGACCTCGCGATCGCAACGCGTGACACGACGTTGCCGGAAATCGCGTTGATGATGAAACAGGAAGACACCGGCGTGATCCCGGTGGTCGAGTACGACATGCAACGCGGCAATGGTGGAACCGAGGCCAAGGTCAACGAACGCAAATATGAAGGCCGCAATTACACGCGCGGCAAATTGATCGGCTTGATCACGGACCGCGACATCGTCGTGCGTGCGGTTGCCGACAACAAGGATTGCGCAAGCGTGCGCGCCGAAGACATCATGTCTGTCGATATTCACACGGCGCGGCCGAACGATCGCATAGTCGACGTGATCCGGAAGATGGGCGACAAGCAGGTTCGTCGCATTCCGGTCACCAACGATAACGGCTACCTGGTGGGCATGATTTCGATGGCCGACGTGGCGATTGAAACTCGTCAGGACCGCGAGCTCGCCGACGCGATCGAAGACATTTCGAAGGGGACGTCATTCTGGAATAGGATCTTCGGTTAGGCAATCTCGGCGTTCTCTGCGTGTCTCTGCGCTTCTCTGCGTCTTAAAACGCAGAGGTACACAGAGATACGCAGAGGAACGCAGAGATATTTGATCGCTCGCTACAGTTTCCCGTATTCTCTTGCTATGCGAGACATCGATAAGGAGTTCTCGCTGATCCGAACGGATCGGCGAGTGATACCCTCTGGCCGTCTTTGGAACCCGGCGGCCGACGTCTATCGTTCGGCTGATGGCTGGGTCGTTAAAGTCGATCTGGCCGGCGTTTGTTCGGACGAGTTGGAGATCGAGATAAGCGGTTCGATGCTACGTATTAGCGGTTGTCGACGCGACACACATTATCGCGAGGGTTTTGTTTATCACCAGATGGAAATCACCTACAGCCGTTTCGAAAAGTCCATCCAATTTCCCGCGCCGATTGAAGGGGCGTCGGTACGACATAACTACACCGATGGATTTTTGATTATCAACGTGCGTAGGAACCAGGATTAACATGCCGGAAACTTCTCAAAACGCGCCGCCGGCGCCCGAAGCTAATGCTGCCGGACAAACACCGCCGAGCGAAGGGTTGCGGTTTTCTGTGCAAGGCTCAGGAGAACCATTCGAAGTCGCAGTGCTGGCGCTACAAAACCTGACGATCTTCCCGGAGACTGTGGTGCCGCTGGGCATCGGACGGCCGCGCTCGATCGCGGCGGTTGAATCCGCGCTTTCGACTCCGGAAAAACTGCTCGCCTGCATCACTGTTCGTCCCGATCGCTCAGACGACACTGACGCGACTTCCGCGGATCTTTACGAAGTCGGCACGCTCACGATGATCAAGCGCATGGAACGCACCGACGCCGGCATGCGGATCATTGTCCAGGGAACTGAGCGCATTCGTGTGGTCCAATGGAAGCAACAGGATCCGCACTTGCGCGCTGTCGTCGAGATTCTGCCGGCGCCGCGCACGGTCGATGCCGAACAGGTTGAAGCAACCAAGCGTAATCTCCAGGAAATGATCACTGAGGCGTTGGCGCTGTTGCCGAATGTGCCTCCTGAAGTCAGGATCGCGGTGCTCGGTTCGGTAGAAGCGACCCGGCTGTCGTATTTCCTCGCTTCGATTCTGAATCTCGGCGTCGAAGAAGAGCAGAAGATGCTCGAGGCGAATACGGCGGACGAGCTCGTTCGTCTCGCTAACACGAATCTCGCGCGGGAAGTAGAAATCCTGCAACTGCGTTCGAAGATCGCGTCGGAAGCGCAGGCCGAGATGGACAAGTCGCAGCGCGATTACGTGTTGCGCCAGCAGATGCGCGCAATTCAGAAAGAGCTGGGTGAGGACGAAACCGGCGAGGCCGCCGAGACTGAGTTGCTGCGCGAGCGTCTCGAAAAGGCGGAGCTTCCGGAAGAAGTGCGCGCCGAAGCTGATCGTGAGTTGAAGCGTTTGCAACGACTGCCACCGGCTGCGCCCGACTATCACGTGATTCGGACGTATCTAGAGTTTATTCTCGAGTTGCCATGGCTCAAGTCGTCGGAAGACAAACTCGAATTGGCGGAAGCACGCCGGATTCTGGATGAAGATCACTACGGACTCGAAGATGTTAAGGAACGTATTCTCGAGTTTCTGGCGGTTATAAAACTTCGTCCGGAAACAAAGAGTCCGATACTTTTGTTTGTCGGTCCGCCGGGAGTCGGCAAGACTTCGCTTGGCCGATCGATCGCGCGTGCGCTTGGGCGACGGTTTGAACGTATGTCGCTCGGCGGCGTGCGTGACGAAGCCGAATTGCGCGGTCACCGCCGCACGTACATCGGCGCGATGCCGGGGCGCATTATTCAGTCGATTCGTCGTGCCGGCGTGAACAACCCGGTGCTGATGCTCGACGAAGTCGACAAGCTCGGTAACGACTATCGCGGCGATCCGGCTGCGGCGCTGCTCGAAATTCTCGATCCGCAACAGAACAACTCTTTCCGCGATCACTATCTCGATTTGCCGTTTGATCTTTCGAGGATCTTCTTTATCGCGACCGCGAACCAGCTTGGTCCGATTCCGGCGCCACTGCG
>DATEWS010000797.1:0-8458 GCA_035257785.1 Pyrinomonadaceae bacterium | reverse complement strand
CCCGCCGCGCCATCAACAAGGTTTTTGTCTTTGGTTCACGGGTCTCAGTGCATCCGGCAAATCAACGACCGCCGAGATCCTGACAATCATGTTGCTCGAGCATGGCCGCCAGGTGACTGTTCTCGATGGCGACGTGATTCGCACGCATCTCTCGAAGGGGCTTGGTTTCAGCAAGGAAGATCGAGAGACGAACATTCGTCGGATCGGTTTTGTCGCCGCGGAAGTTGCGCGACATGGCGGCGGTGTCATCTGTGCTGCGATCAGTCCCTATCGCGCAACGCGCAACGAATGTCGCACGATGATCGGGGGGGATCGTTTTTGCGAGATCTTTGTCGATACACCACTCGAGGTCTGCGAGGACCGCGATCCGAAAGGCATGTACGCACTCGCACGTGAAGGCCGCTTAAAAGGTTTCACCGGAATCGACGATCCATACGAGCCACCTCACAACCCCGAGATCACACTCGATACCGTCAATTGCACCGCCGAAGAAAACGCGGAACGCATCATCGCGTACCTGATCGAGCATGGTTTCATCCGCGCAGCCGAAAGCGCCGCGGACAAAGCGGTCGAACTGGAGTTTGAAGAAGAGCTCCGTCTGGTATAAGCGCCAAAGGCGCGGATTCTAAAGAGGCACATCGCTAATGACACTCCTGCTGGGAATCGATCTGTCAACAACCGGGGCGAAGGCGCTGCTCATCGATCCCGCAGGTCGCGTGGTTGGCAGCGCCACAACGCCGTTAAGTCTGTCTTCGCCGCATCCGCTCTGGTCTGAACAGGAACCGAGAGAGTGGTGGGAAGCCACGGCGAATAGCATTCAACAGGTGCTTGCGGAAACGAACCTCGCCGGTGACGACATTGTCGCCATCGGTCTGACTGGCCAGATGCATGGGCTCGTCGTACTCGACGACGAGGGCCAGGTGCTGCGACCAGCAATCTTGTGGAACGATCAGAGATGCGGCGCCGAGTGTGACGAGATTCGCGCGCGCGTGAGTCTCGATCGCCTGGTCCAAATCACCGGCAACGATGCCTTAACAGGTTTCACAGCGCCAAAAATTCTGTGGCTCGAAACACACGAGCCCGAGATCTATCAACGTATCCGCCACGTCCTGCTGCCCAAAGACTACATTCGTTTCAAACTCACGGGCGCGCTCGCGATGGACAAAGCGGACGGCTCGGGCACGATGCTTTTCGATCTTCGCAAACGCGACTGGTCGCCTGACATACTCGAAGCGCTTCACATTCCGGCCGAGTGGTTACCGCCGACATTCGAAGGACACGAAACGACGAGCGAAGTAACGAAAGAAGTTGCTGAGTTGACGGGGCTGCGCGCCGGAACTCCTGTCGTCGCAGGGGGCGGAGATCAGGCCGCGGGGGCGGTCGGTGTTGGCGTTGTGCGTCCGGGCTCGATCGCCGTGACGCTCGGCACTTCCGGCGTCGTTTTCGCCGCAACAGAGTCGCCATTGATCGAACCTGCGGGAAGACTGCACGCGTTCTGTCATGCTGTCGCCGGTCGCTGGCATTTGATGGGCGTGATGCTCAGTGCCGCAGGCAGCTTGCAGTGGTATCACGACAAGTTTTCGCGCGATCGGAGCTTTTCAGAAATCGTTGGCGATGCCGCTGAGGTTCCTGCCGGAAGCGAAGGGCTTCTGTTTCTGCCGTATTTGAGTGGTGAACGCACTCCGCATCCTGATCCGTTCGCGCGCGGCGCATGGGTTGGACTAACAGGACGTCACGGCCCGGCTCATTTGACTCGTTCGATACTCGAGGGAGTCGCGTTCGGATTGAAAGATATGTTTTGCCTAATGAACGATGTGGGGCTTGCTGCAGTCGATCAGATTCGCTTGGCCGGAGGTGGCGCGAAGAGTTCTCTCTGGCGTCAGATCCTGGCCGACGTTTTCGACGCCGAGCTTGTTACTGTGAACACCACTGAAGGCGCAGCGTTCGGCGCAGCGTTACTTGCCGGCGTGGGCGCGGGCGTCTGGTCCAACGTTGACGAAGCGTGCGCGCAGACAGTTTTTGTGAGCGATAGTATCGTGCCGGATCCGCGAGCGGTCGAAACATATCGCAGCATGTACCGGCAGTACGAAAGCCTTTACCCGGCTTTGAAACAAACGTTTCATGCACTTGGCTTGATCAGTTGACCGCCTATCGAGTTCTCCGTAAGATCTCGCGCATGGTGGCGAACGTACCGGGGGACGCAAGCCCTCACGTTGCTCTACACGAGCAAAGCGTCGAATTGATAATGCATTCCCGTCGATTGCAGCAGGAATTTATGCAACTGCGCGAGGCTTCAAAGCTGTTGCGCAAGGAAAGTTTGCAATTGAGGGAAGACTGCAGTTACCTCGAGGTAACTTCTTGACCCAGCCTTTTCGCTAAGACTAAGGTGGCGCGATGAAATGTTTTCTACTCGCCTTGTTCGTCGCTCTTTGTCCGTTTCACGCGACTGCTCAGCGGGATGGGCAACGCGATTTTGATTGGGAGATCGGCACGTGGAAAACGCATCTGAGACGTTTGCAGAAACCATTGAGTGGCTCGACGACTTGGGTCGAATACGAAGGCACGACTGTGGTGCGTAAGGTTTTTGACGGTCGTGCGAATCTCGTTGAGCTGAAGGCTGATGGACCAGCGGGACACTTCGAGGGCTTGAGCCTGCGTCTTTACAACCCGCAGGCGCGACAGTGGAGTTTGAATTTTGCGAACGTTAATAGCGGCACGTTGACGGTGCCGTCGATTGGTGAGTTTAAAGACGGACGTGGCGAGTTCTACAACCAGGACACGTTTAATGATCGGGCGATATTCGTTCGATTCGTGATCACGAAGATCGCACCGGATCAATATAGATTTGAGCAATCGTTCTCCGAAGATGGTGGCAAGACCTGGGAACTCAACTGGGTCGCAGTCGATATCCGCGTGAACGATAAATAGTGCGGCCTGCTTATCGGTGGGTAAAGATTGGCTCACACGAGCTGCATCTGGCGGGCGAGTTCGGTGGCGGTTTGCGGTCGGTCGTCGGGATCTTTGGCGAGGGCGTGCATGATTCCCATCGAGACGCGTCGCGGTATTCCCAATGAAGAATCGAACGGTGGTGGCGGTTCCTGCAAGTGTCTGCTGATCAAACCCGACACGGTTTCAGCTTCAAACGGCCGCTGCCCGGAAAGCATCTCGTAAAACATCGCACCCAGACTGTAAACATCAGAACGCGCGTCGAGAGGCTCGCCTAAACACTGCTCGGGCGACATGTAATACGGCGTTCCAACAACCGCTCCGGTCGCATTGCCCGCATCGGCAAGCAGTTTCGCAAGTCCAAAATCAACCACTCGCACACTCTCGACTTCAAAATCATCATCAGGTGCAACTACGAGAATATTCTCCGGCTTCAGGTCGCGATGGACCACGCCTTGCCGGTGCGCTGAACCAACACCAGCACAGATTCCGCGCATCAGTCGCAGGCCCCGCTTAACCGAAAAATGATCCTCGCTGTGCAAGAGCTCACGCAGCGGCGTGCCTCTTATAAACTCCATCACGATGTACGCAGGCGCATGCACATCATCAGTCTCGCCGAAGTCGTGAATCGTGATGACGTTCGGATGCCGCAACATAGCCGCCGCCCGCGCTTCACGACGAAAGCGCGTGAGTGCCGCATCGTCTTTAACGAACTTGCCCGTCAGAATCTTCACTGCCACATCGTCGCCAATGTGCACGCGACGAGCGCGATAGACGACGCTCATGCCACCTTCGCCAAGACGTGCAAGCAGTTCGTATTTGCCATCGATCTTGTGGCCGATCAGTGGATCGGGATTAACAAGTCGCACCGTCGGCAGGGCAGAGTTAAAGTGATCTTCATAATACGGATGCGTTCCCGGACCGGGCAGCGTCAACGGCGAGCCGCAGTTCGCACAAAACATCGCCTCTCTGTTCAAATACAGTTCACACGGGGCACAAAACGGATTCTGACTTCGCAACTCCGCAAGCATCTCGTCCAACTGATCTTCAATCGCATCGAGATCGCTTGAGAAACTGCGACTCGCGCCCTCAGGATCGAAGAGAAAATAAAGCGGCAGATGTTCGTGTCCGTGACTAATCTTCAGGTGGTTATCTAGCGCGCAAGGCTCGGTCAGATTGAGTCGCGCAATCGCATCGCGCACAGTGCGTGCCGACTTCTCAGCTTCGGATTGCGGCACGTGTACGGCGATTACACGCAGTCCCTCACGCCGGCGCTGATCGCGCAACTCCGCGACCTGCGCCAGATTAGTCTTCGCTGTTTCCGAACTGATGGACCAAAAGTGAACGAGTGTCGGGTGCCCTTTTACTTGTTGTGCGCTGCTCCTGGAGTTGAGCCACTCAGTGGCTTCCGTAAGCGATGGCAGTCGGAAATCAATCTTTGACTTTGAGACCTTACTCACCATTCATCCAACTGGTTCTAATCCGTGGCGGCTGCAAAAGCGTCTGCATCACCACGCAGTACTGCTCCGTCTTATCTTTTAATGCAGCCAACTGTTCCGCCGTTGCCTTGGGGGCATCGATGTCGAATTTCGCATGAATATCCTGAAAACCAACCGGCACTTCCTTCGAGATCCCAAGCGTTCCGCTAAGATCCATCTCGCCTTCAACTTCGACGCGAATGTGCTCGAAAGGTATACCCATCGCTGTCGCGACGAGTTGACACGTAAGTTGAGCACAAGCTGCGAGCGCGCCGAGGAGAAGATCGCCGGAACAGGCAGCGGTGCCTTGACCACCGACACCGCTATGCGCCTGTGCTTCAAAAAGCTTGTGACCAACTTCCACTGAACAGGCAATCGGTGTGTTCGTTTGATCGCTCTGTGCTTTGAGCGTGATGCGCGAACTCGCCGGATCGCGGCGATACTTATCCTTCAGTGGTTTCTGAATCGAGCGAAGATCCATTTCAGTCCTCTGAAGTCGTTGAATCGATAATCGTCTTGACTTGCGCGACCTGGTTCGCAGGAAATCCGCCGAGCCGCGCGTGCTCCTGAATCAACTCTTCGTTGGGCGCGATGTAAATACAATAGATCTTGTTGTCAGTAACGTAACTCTGAACCCACTGAATCTGCGGTCCAAGCTGGTTCAACACATTGCATGAACGCTGTGACATTGCCTTCAACTCCGCCGGCGTCATGTTGCTCGCGCCCGGCACCACTCGTTCGATTACGTATTTTGGCACTCGATTCTCCTTTAGTATTTATCCACAGATTACACGGATTTCTTTCTGGTAATCTGTGTAATCTGTGGATTGTTCACTGCATTTCAATTAGTACCTTCTGAAACTCGTCGTCGCCGCGCATTGCGTCGAACGCATTGTCAGCTCGCGCCCAGTGGGCAACAGTTCGAAATCCACTGTCAAACGCGCGTCGCAGCAGGATCAGCGACCAGTCCTTCTCACCCATTAACGCGTAGGCGCAGGAGCAATTGTATACAGCGAGGCCATCATTTGGTTCCAACTCCAGCACGCGTCTCAGTGTCGCGTTCGCCTCCTCGCGGCTGCCGAACCGTGCGTACGCCTCCGCGAGTCGACTCATCACGATGATGTCGTCGCGACTCGCCTCGAGCTTTCGTGAAGTGATCTCGATCACTTTCAGAGCCGCGTGTTCCGCGGCGGTGACGTCGCCGCGCCGCTTGTAAATGCCGGTCAGAAAAATAAACGCTTCCTCATCGTAAGGTTTGAGTTCCGCCGCGCGCTGGTAATGTTTAAGCGCTTCGAGATCATTTGAGAGTTCGGCAATCATTCCCAAACGCAGATGGCCTGAATAAAACTCCGCGTTCTCCTTGAGGATCTCTTCGATCGTGCGCTTCGATTCGGAAAACCTGCGGTGATGAAAATAAACCATCGCGATTCCGTACTTGGCTTCGAGGCAGGCCGGCTCTAACTCCAACGCTTTCTGATTCGTCTCGATCGCCTTGCTGAGCCAGGTCGAATTGCCGTCGTACCACTCGTACATCGTCGAATAGGCTTCAGCAAGTCCGGCGTAAGCAGTCGCGAAGCGCGAATCGATTGCGACCGCGTTCTCAAACATCTTGATCGCGCTCTCAGTGTTACGCTTGCCTTTGAGATACAGCAACTCGCGGCCACGCATGTAGAAGTCGTACGCGCGCAGATCATCAGTCGGTTTTTGTGCCAGCAGTTGTCGCTCAGCCTCAGTGAGCGAAACCTTCAAGGCGTCGACGATCTTTTCCGAGACTTCGTTTTGCAGATCGAATATGTCTTCCACGAGGCGATCGAAACGTTCGGCCCAGAGGTGATAACCATCGCGCACGCTGACTAACTGTGCGGTGATGCGTATGCGATTACCTGACTTGCGCACGCTGCCGTCGAGGATGTAATTCACGCGCAGCGCATCACCGACATGACGCGTGTTCACCTCTTTGTTGCGAAACGGAAGCACGTCAGTGCGCGAGACGACCTTCAACTCCTGAATTTTCGAGAGGTCCGTAATGATGTCTTCGGTCATGCCGGCGCAGAAGTAATCGGTGTCTTTTTCCGAACTCATGTTCTCGAAATAAAGCACCGCGATCGACTTTTCCGGTACAGACTCGGGGGCCATTGAACCCAACGATCTCGAAGCGAGATAACGTTGCGACGGCGTTTCCATCTCGCGCTTGACGTCCTTCAGATCGATCAAGAAATCTTTAATTGTCTGGTAACGCTCTTCACGATCCTTGCGCAACGCCCGCGAGATAACGCGATCCAGCTCGCGTGGTCCATCGGTCAAGTGCGGCAACAGCGATTCGGGATCAAAATTCAAGATTCCCGACATCACATCCATCGTCGTTGGACCATAAAACGGCTGCTTGCCGGATATCATCTCGTAAAGCACACATCCCAGACTCCAGATGTCCGTACGTGCATCAACTTCCAACCCTCTCGCCTGTTCCGGCGACATGTATTGAGCGGTTCCCATGACCATGCCGGCGGCAGTGTTGACAAACTTCTCGGTAGGCGCGAGGGAATCTGTTTCTGCAGATTGGCGATCGCGGCTGAGTTTAGCGAGTCCGAAGTCGAGCACCTTCACGATGCCATCGGGGCGCAGCATGATGTTGTCAGGCTTGACGTCGCGATGAGTGATGCCGACGCTGTGAGTCGCGGAAAGCGCGCTCGCGACCTGGATACCAACTTCGAGTGCGTCGGCGGGAGTTAATGCACCGCGCAGGATTCGTTCGCGGAGTGTTTCGCCGTCGATGAACTCGGTTGCGATGAACTGTTCCGAATCGACTTCGTCGATTTCGTAGATGGTGAGAATATTTGGGTGGTTAAGCGCTGAGGCGGCTTTGGCTTCCTGCACAAAACGACGCACGCGATCGCCGGTGTCGTCGTCGCTGAGTTCGGACGGCAGGATCTTTAGTGCGACTTTACGATCGAGTTTCGTGTCATTAGCGAGGTAAACCTCACCCATGCCACCCGCACCGAGTTGGGAGCAGATCTCATAGCGACCGATTCTTTTGCGTGCGGGGAATGACAACGCATCAATCCGGGGGAGTCCTGGGCTCTTCGAAGCGGCGGACATTGTAGCTCAGTCCACGCAGCGGGCAAAACTCTGCGGCCTCTGCGTTTCTCTGCGATCTCTGTGTTGAAATTACTCATTAACACCGAGAACGCAGAGGGCCGCAGAGATCTTAGAACAGGTGCGTACCGTGCGTAACTGCGCCGCCTGCTCGCAGGGCTGCAGCGACGTGAACGGCTTCGGCTAACTCTGTCTCAGTTACGCCGGCGTCCACAGCCTGCTGACGATGTACTTCAATGCAGTAGGGACACTGCGTCGTGAGCGCCACGGCAATCGCCATCAGTTCCTTGTATTTCTTCGGGATGGCGCCGTCAGCCAGTGCTGCTTTGTCGTAGGCCTTGAAGGCCTGCATTGTTTCCGGTACAAGCTCGCCGACCTGGGCCAGCTTATTTAAATTAGTTAGTGCGTACATCGTTTTTGTCCTTTCAATTTGCCTAAATGCAAACGCGGAATATGATGCGGCGTCTGGGTCTTGAATGCTTGATTGATCGTCCCGTATTCTTGGCCCAAAGGCCGGAACTGAAAGAGTTGACGGATGGATGTACTTTCGGAAGTGTTGCGCGTCGTTAAGCTCGAGGGAGTTTTATTCTTCCACGGCGAGTTTTCGGAGCCGTGGTGTGTGACTACGCGTCCAAAGACGCTGGCCCGGTATCTTTCTCCCGATGCGGGCCAGGTGATCGTCTATCATTTTTTGACTGAAGGCCACGCGTTCGCGGAGCTACCTGACGGCCGGCGGGTTGAGTTGAACGCGGGCGACATCGTCGTGTTTCCACACGGCGACGATCACGATCTCGGGAATGGTTTGGCGAACCCGGTAGACTCACTGCAAACATTCGGCGCGAACTTGAGTGAAGGACTGAAACTGGCGCGCTTCGGCGGCGGCGGCGAGATCACGAAGTTTGTGTGCGGATTCATGGCGTGTGAGCGACATCTCGGCAACG
>DATEWS010000796.1:0-6328 GCA_035257785.1 Pyrinomonadaceae bacterium | reverse complement strand
CGAAGAGAGCTACCAGTGAGCCGCAACGTCCTCGTCGAACGTCGACGAACTGCAGTTGAAGCAGTCAGGCCAGTGGTGGACTGACCAAGGCCTGAAAGGCCGAAATAATATTCCGCCTTGTCATATTCCGCGCCTCCGGCTGACAAGACTGCGCTAACGGCAGTTCGGATCCAGACGTCTTTATAGTTGAAGATGCTGATATTCACTTACATCGGCCGGTTAACTCTAGTCGCAGCGTTTCTGCTTGCGTTTCTTGTCAACGTTACCGCGCAAACTCGTTTCACGTCAGGCCAGAGCGCGGTGCGCGTTCCATTCGAATTGGCGGGCGATCTCATTGTTTTGAAAGTCCGTGTAAACAGGTCGAGGCCACTTCACTTCATTTTCGACACCGGCGCAGGGATTTCGGTGATCGATCCGCAGTCGGCGAGGGCTTTGGGATTGCGTGCAAAGGGCAAACTAAAACTCGACGCGACGGGCGGCTCGGTGCAAAGCGGATTGATCCAGTCTGTGTCTTTGTCGGTTCCGGGTGTTGAGGTCTTCAATCAAGCCCTCGCCACAGTTGACCTCGATTCGTTCGCGCCGTTATTCGGTTACAAAATTGACGGCATCATCGGTCATGACTTTATCAACAACTTCGTTGTCGAGATCGACTACGCTTCGAGTTTGATGAATCTCTATGAACCGCAGGAGTACAAATATAGGGGCGCCGGTGAGTCCATTCCGCTTGAGATCCACGATAAAACGCCTTACGTTCGCGCGCGCGTCGTTTTGAACGGCCGCGAGCCTATCGAAGGCAAGTTTGAAATCGATACCGGCGGCACGGGAATCCTGAATCTCAACACTCCATTCGTTAACAAGCACAAAATGTTGGAGACGCTCACTAAGCAGGCGGAAAGCAAACTGGGTGGCGCTGGAGGTGCGGCGACTGCTGTAAAAGCGCACGTGCCGGCGATCGAGCTAGGGAGTTTCGCGATCAAAAATCCGCTGATTGTATTTGCACAGGGAACAGAAGGGAATGAAAACAGCACTGCGTTCGACGGCTCACTCGATAACGGGCTCTTCAGCCAATTCAAAATGATCCTCGACTACTCACGTTCGCACGTGATCCTCGAACGAAATAATTTTGCGAGGGACCTGAGCGGCCTGGAGATAGTTGCCGACCCACCACACTTCAAAACGTTTGTCGTGAACGCTGTAGAGGAAAACAGCCCCGCGGCGCTAGCAGGCATTCAAGAGGAAGACACAATCCTCGCCATCGACGGCCAGCCCACAGTGAGACTCACATTACAAGAGTTGCGCCAGCTCTTAACCCAACCCGGCGAGCACGTGCTGAAAATCAAACACAACTCGAAGACGATTCAAGTTCGGCTGCGACTGGTCAATTAGCCACAAAAGGGCACACAAGGCACATAACGGAAAAGAACTGATTCAAAATCCCCTCACTGAGGAAAACCTTTTTGTGACTTATGTGCCTTTTTGTGGCGATAACTGAGCACAATTCTAAATGTGACCGCCGGTGGCCAAGTGGCGAAATGTGGTCACCGATTACTCACAAAATTCCAGAAATCTGGGCCAACGCGCGTGGCGAGAAACTTGCCAAACTACCTAGCCGCAGTGACGAAGACCAGTGGAGAGGAAGAGGAAAATGGCTAACAAAAGGCTTGCGGGCAAAGTTGCGGTTGTAACGGGCGCGTCGAAGGGAATCGGCGCGGGCATCGCTAAGTATCTTGCCGTCGAAGGCGCATCGGTGGTGGTCAACTACGCCTCGTCGAAAGACGCGGCGGACCAGGTGGTCAACGCGATCACGAAGGAGGGTGGAAAGGCGATTGCCGTCCAGGCCGACGTTGCGAAGAAGAAGGACATCGAATATTTGTTCGCGGAAACGAAGAAAGCATTCGGCCGGCTCGACATCCTCGTTAACAACGCCGGCGTGTATAAGTTCGCGCCGCTCGAAGAAGTTGTGGAAGATCAGATTGAGTGGCAGTTTGGCATCAATGTGTTTGGCTTGATTCTCTCGACTCGTGAAGCGTTGAAGTATTTTGGACCAGAGGGTGGCAGTGTGATCAATATCGGCTCGACGGTGAGTCAGTTGACGCCGCCGAGCAGCGTCGTGTACACGGCGACGAAGGGAGCTGTGGACGCAATCACACGTGTGCTGGCGAAAGAACTTGGACCAAAGAAGATTCGCGTCAACTCGATCAATCCGGGCATGGTTGAGACGGAGGGCTTTCACGCGTTAGGGATTCCCGGAAGCGACTTTGAAAAACAAGGAATCGCGCAGACGCCACTAGGTCGCGTCGGTCAGCCGCAGGATATTGCGCCGACCGTGGCTTTTCTCGCGTCACCTGACAGCGGCTGGGTTACGGGAGAATTACTCCAGGTAGCCGGTGGACTGCGCTGACAAGCCAAACAGCGCCAAAGGCGCGGAATATGATAGCCCAGGGCAAGCGCGAAGCGCGTCGCCCTGGGTTACGTCCATCAAAACAGCACGGAGGCCTGAAAGGCCGAAATAATATTCCACCCTTTTCAGGGCTGTCGCGCTTCTTTTGTAACGTAACCACGGGCGACGCGCTTCGCGCGCTTGCCTGGCTTTATATTCTGCGCCGTTGGCGCTGTTCGAAAGTGGGATCGTCAGTCCCGCAAGCGACATATTCTCATCAACCGCATCTTCGGAATACGAGGAATTTCCGTTAGCCCTGCCTTGGCACAGCCTTTGACATCGCACGAGTCAGTTCGTTGCATCACTTGCCGGAGTCTCTGTTGCCATGCACGACTTGATTTACTGCTTCCGTATGCTGCGCAAGCGGCCCTCGTTCACTGTCGTTGCCGTGCTGACGCTCGCACTCGCGATCGGCGCGAGCACCGCTCTCTTCAGTATCGTCAACGTCGTGATACTCAATCCATTCGCGTACAAAGATCCGTCTCGACTGTTTTTTGTACGTCAAAGCCTCCCGAAGATCGGCGTGCAGGATCAGTTTCGCCATTCGGGGCCGGAGTTTGTCGACGTTGCGAAGAGCGGAATCTTTGAACGCGTCGCTGCGTTCGAACCGGTTAGTCGTAACCTCACCGGAAGCGACCAGCCGGAACGTGTCTACGCGGCCAAAGTCTCGACTGAGTTCTTCACGATGCTCGGCGTCGAACCGATGATCGGCCGCACCATCGCACCGACCGAACAAGGTCCAAACGGCCAGCGCGTGCTCGTGATAAGTCATGGACTCTGGCAACGACGCTTCGGCGGCGACAAAGCGGTGTTGGGACAGAAAGTCTCGTTAGACGACGAGCCTTTCACCATCATCGGCGTGATGCCGCCGCAATTCAGATTTGAAGAACAGCAAGCATGGTTTCCGTTCCCGTTCGACTTTGCCCAGGGCCAACGAGCCGGCCGTGCATTCTCAATAGTCGGTCGCACAAGTTCCGCAACGACGAACCAGCAGGTCAACGCCGCGCTCGCCAATCTCGCGCGACAAAATGAACAGGATTTCGCAAGTACCAACCAGGAGTACGTCGGCCGGACACTCTTCGTGCAGCCGCTCGCTGAATTTTATTTTGGACCAGTGCGCAAAGCGCTTTTAATATTGCTGGGCGCCGTTGCGATGGTCCTGCTTATCGCGTGCGCCAATATCGCAAACCTGCTGCTTGCAAAGTCGATGGGCCGTTCACATGAAATCGCCATCCGAAGCGCGATGGGGGCAAGTCGCGCGCGCATCATTCGCCAGATGCTCATCGAAAGTGCTGTATTGGGTTTACTTGGTGGCGGGTTTGGTTTGTTGATAGCTTCGTGGGGCACACGCGCTCTTCTCACGTTCATACCAACGGGCACGATTCCGGCGGGCATGGACGTTACGATGAACGTGCAGGTGCTCCTCTTCACGTTAGTCGTCTCGCTCGTAACCGCTTTCATTTTTGGACTCTGGCCCGCGATTCAAGGATCGAGAACAGAAACACGAGAAGCATTGCAATTAGCGAGTCAACGAACAACTGCGGGACTCGGAACTCGACGCGCGCAGAGTGTACTTGTCGTCGCCGAAGTGAGTCTATCGCTGATCCTTCTCGTAATGGCGGGCCTGATGATTCGTAGTTTTGCAAAGCTGACGAATATCGATCCGGGCATGAGCACAGCAGACGTCATGACGATGCGAATCAATCGATCACCGGCAAAGTCGAAAGATGGTTCCCAGAATGCGATCTTTTTTCAAACCGTGATCGATCGCGTCAAGACGTTGCCCGGGATCGAATCCGCAAGCGTTTCTTCACACATGCCGTTTGTTTACACGGAAGATTGGCCCATTACGGTCGAGAGCGTCACAAATGCTGGACTGCAAACGCAGAGCATCGACACGCGCACAGTGAGTCCTGACTACTTCACGACGATGCAAATCCCCTTAATTAGCGGACAGGCGTTTTCTGCTGAAGATAATACGCCGGTGGTGATCGTGAATCAGGCGATGGTTAATCGTTACTGGCCCAACCAGGATCCACTCGGCAAGAGGATCAAGAATGGTGATCCCAATTCGAAGAGCCCGTGGTTTACGGTCAAAGGTGTTGTCAAAGACTCAGCTCAATCAGGACTCGACGAAGGAGTAAGACCGGAAATTTACTTTGCGATGGCACAGATGGCGGGACGCTATCGCCGCATGAACCTCGCTGTGCGCACGAGTGTCGATCCGAAAAGCACGTTGGCTGCAATTCAAGCGGCAATTCGCGAAGTCGATAAGGACCAACCCGTATATCAGATTCAAACGATTGATGAACTGATCAGAGATTCTGTTGGTACGCGTCGCTTTGCTTTGACGATCCTGATTCTGTTCGCGGCGCTCGCTCTCGTGTTGGCCGTGTCCGGAATTTATGGGGTGATTTCGTATTCAGTTACTCAGCGAACACAGGAGATCGGCATCAGGATGGCGTTAGGCGCGAGTGCGCGCGACGTTCTGCGACTCGTGTTGGGCCAATTCCTGCGACTGACGATCGTCGGTGTGGCGCTGGGTTTGGTAGGCGCGTACGCGTTAACGAGGCTGATGGCGAGTTTGTTGTTTGGAGTGACGGCGACGGACGTGACGACGTTTGTTTTAGTTTCAGTTAGCTTGTCGGTTGTGGCGTTAGTGGCATGTCTGATTCCAGCGAGGCGAGCAACGAGAGTCGATCCGTTAGTGGCTCTGAGGTACGAGTAGGGGCGTGGATACAATAACCAAAGTAGGGCAAAAGTGATGACAGGGTTTTGGCAAGACTTGCGGCAGGCGTTACGTGGGATGCTGAAGCAACCTGGCTTCACGTTGATCGCAGCGATCACATTGGCGCTGGGTATCGGTGCGAACACCGCGATCTTCAGTGTCATCAACGCGCTCATTCTTAACCCGCCGCACATTGCTGAAGCCGACCGCGTTGTCGTGCTCTGGCGATCGTCGAAAGACAAACGCGTCAAAGGTCCCGCATCCTATCTCGACCTCCAGGAATGGCGCGCGCAGAATCATACCTTCGAAGCAATCGCCGGTTATAAACCTAACCCCTTCACACTCGTTGGTGAACAGGCAGAACGCGTGCAAGGCATGCGTGTCACTGCGAGCTTTCTCTCATTGCTCAAGGTCAAGCCTCTGCTCGGCCGTGACTTTCAGCCTGACGAAGAAAAGCGTGGCGCAAATAATGTCGTCATCATTAGTCATCAGTTTTGGCAGAATCGTCTGGGCGGAAACCAGAATGCAGTCGGAAGCCAACTTACTCTCGATGGCAAACCGTTCACCATCATCGGCGTCTTGCCTCAAGACTTCGAGTTTCCGATGGCAGTGGGGTCAACAGAACTTCTGACCACAGTTGCCGGCGAAGGGCAAAACCTCGACGAGCGTGGGGCGATGGTTTTTATTTCGCTCGGTCGATTGAAACAGGGCGTGACGCTCGCGCAAGCGCAAGCGGACTTGACCAACCTCGCCGGTAATTTCGAGCAACAGTATCCGCAGTATTGGCGCAACACCACCGCTTACCTGGTGCCGGCCGGTGAAGAGATTGTCGGCGCCGACATCCAACGCGGATTGTGGGTGTTGCTCGGCGCAGTGATCTTCCTGTTACTCATCGCGTGCACTAACGTATCGAATCTGTTGCTCGTGCGCGCGAACAAGAGACAGCGAGAGTTGGCTTTGCGCGTCGCGCTCGGCGCAGGCGCCTGGCGGATCTTGCGGCAATGGTTAACTGAGAGTTTGTTACTCGCGTTGCTCTCAGCGGGAATCGGAATTTTACTGGCGGCTTGGGGACTCAAACTGATTAAGCTCTACGGCGCCGGACAACTACCTCGAATCGATGAGGTGCAGATTGACTTATCGGTGTTGACGTTCACCGTAGT
>DATEWS010000795.1:0-7524 GCA_035257785.1 Pyrinomonadaceae bacterium | reverse complement strand
TATGAGTGGCAGAATCCGACATTTCATCACGCAACTTTTTTCACGCCCGGCTCAAACATTCTTCGACGCAGCCTTGCAGCCTTTCTCGCAGACGTAAAGCCCTCATTCTCAAGGTGTTAACCGGAACTCCCAGTTGTTCGAGCAGTTTTTTGCGGTTCTGGATTTTTTCGCCTTTTTCACCCTGGTAGTACTGAAGGATTAGTTCGCGGTTATCAGCCGGTAAACCCTGGAGACAGCTGCGAAGGCAGTCGAGACGCTCTTCGCCGTCATCGGCAGCGACATAAACCTCGCTCGCCGTGCCGATTTCGTTGAGCGCGGTCTGCTCGCGCTGCCTGCTTTTCAGGATTTCGAGCAGCAGGAGCCGGGCGACCCCCATGGCATAGCCGGCCGGATTGAGAATCTCCTCACCCTCGTCGATCTTCCGCGCGAGTCGATTGAAGGTTTCGTCGGCGTGATCTTCGGGAAATGAGCAGCCTCGCCACTCAAAAAAGCGCGTGAGATTACCTCTGATCTCCAGGTACTTTTCGCCGCCGCTGTCGCGATTGCCTCCCAGAGCAATCAACAGCCGGTCGAACGAGTCCTGGGTCAGTGTCCACTTTTGTCGAGCGTGGTCCTGCCCCTCGAGCATTCTGTTGGCCCAGTCAGAATGAGATTGGAATAACTGCCGCTTAATGTTTGATTGCGTCGTAAAGCTGCTTCGCCAGGTCCGCGTCGAGACCTTTCAACGTCTCATATTGGGCCATCGCCGCGGTTTTGTCGTTTATGGCGACATACGTGAGTGCCAGATTGAAATACGCCTGCGCGAGGTTGGGTCGTAGCTTGATCACTTCTTTATACGACTCAATCGCTTCCGAGTAACGACCCGCGTTGTACAACGTGAGGCCCAGATTGAAATGGGCGGCTGCGTTTGTCGGTTCGATCTCGGATGATTTCTTGAGCGCCGTGGCAGCTTCGTCGTAACGCTTCAAGCCGTTGTAAGCGTTGCCGAGATTTTTGTAGGCGTAAGATCGAATCTCGTTTCGTTCCTGAAATCCGAGTTTGTAAGCCTCACCGGTTTCGCCGAGGAGTTTGATTGCCTGTTGGCTGGCCTCGACTGCCTCCGGATATTGATTGTTGTGATTGTAGGCAAAGCTGAGATTGTTATAGACCTCAGGACTGCTCGAGTCGCGTTTCAAAGTTTCTTTGTAGACGTCGATGGCCTCGGGATAGCGGTTGAGTCGCGCGAGTGAAAACGCGAGTGGCAAGTAGGCGCCATTGTAATCCGGCTTCACTTTGAGTGCCTTCTGATATGCATCGACCGCCTGAGTAAACTTGCCCTGGTCCACATAAACATTGCCCAACCCCGCGAAGGCGCGTGCGTCATCAGGAGCGATCTGCGCGGCGAGCTGATACTGCTGCTCGGCTTCTTCGTAACGCGGCTTTGGAGCACTTCGGGCTGCATTAGCGCGTGCGATGATTGGATCCTGCTGTCGCACCGGCGGTTTTTTGGTCTGCTTAACACGCCCGCCGCCGGTTGCGCCACCGCTGTTAGACACGTGAACTGTCGGATTTTGCGGCGCCCGGAAAATCAGTGCGGCGCCGCCGGTAATGTCACGCATCAAGCTGCCGCCCCCGGTAATATCCTGAGCAGTCACGCTGACAGCAACAGTAAAAGCCAAACAACCCAGCCAAAAAAGACGATTTCTCATGCGCAAAACCTCTCCTCAGGAAACCAATTTACAACTCATCCGCATGGTCCCGCCAGTCTTCGCGCGTGGTTTGGGGCCTGAGCACTTTCTTGACACTAATCACGACGTTTGTATACTGCGCTTGCGAAGCGCTCACTAAGGAGCACACTGATTCCCTTCAATCATTGTGATTCAGCCGACCCTTATGACAACACATCGATCACAATCTCTTTTCGTTCTCCTCCTGATCACTCTACTGTTTTTACCGGATTTCGCACCCGCCCAAAGCGGGGCCACGCCGGTTATCGATCGCGGTCGCGGGAAAGAGATGCTACAGAACATAAAACGCGCCCTTAAGGATACGTATTACGATCCAAGCTTTCGCGGCATGAACGTCGAGACCCGCTTTCGTCAAGCGGAAGAACAAATCGATAAAGCAACCTCGACCGGGCAGATACTCGCAATCATCGCGCAGGCTTTGGTTGAACTCGACGACTCTCATACATCCTTCTTACCGCCGGAATTGGTGGTGGAACCGGACTTCGGATTCAAGCTGCAAATGATTGGTGACACCTGTTACGTCACCAGCGTCAAACCGGGAGGCGACGCCGAAGCGAAAGGACTCAAAGCCGGCGATGTGATCTACGCGATTGAAGGATTTGAACCCACTCGCGACAGTCTTTGGAAAATAATCTATTCGTATTTTGTTCTGCTGCCGCAGCCAGCTCTCAAGCTTACTATTCGCGAACCTAAAGGAACGTTTAAAGAATTTCTCGTCAAAGCTGCTATCTCGCAAAACAAAATACGACACATCGAAGCGATCATTAACACAGACGTGCGCCCAAGTTATTACGATCTCGCGCCGGACACCACTGTCTGTCGATTGCCTGAGTTTAATCTCTCGGACGGCGACGTCGATGACATGATGAAACGAATCAAGGTAAGTCAGAATCTGATCCTCGACCTGCGTGGGAACCCTGGCGGCCTCGTAAGCATGGAGCAGAGACTTATCGGTTCGTTTTTCGATCACGACGTGAAGATTGGTGATGAGAAGGAGCGGAAGAAAACGTCAGAAAGAGTCGCCAAAACACGTGGGCCAAACAAGATCTTCTCGGGAAAGGTGTTCGTGCTGATCGACAGCAACTCCAGCTCCGCTGCCGAAGTATTTGCCCGGATCATGCAACTGGAAAAACGTGGCATGGTTATCGGCGACCGCAGCGCCGGCAAAGTGATGACCAGTGTCCAGACTGCTTTTGTTTTCAACACGGCAGCAGCTTCAAGTTCTCAGTTCACGCGCGCAGCGTTCTATGGCGCGAATATAACGATTGCGGATTTGATCATGTCGGATGGCAAGAGTCTGGAGAAAAGCGGCGTAACTCCCGATCTCCTTTTGCTGCCAGCTGCTGAAGACATGGCGAACAACCGCGATCCCATCTTAGCGAGGGCCGCGACGCTCGCAGGCGCGACAATCGATGGTGAACAGGCCAGCACTATTCACAAGGAACTCTACAAGGCTGAGAAAAAAGCAGAGGAAAAAGCTAACGGCAAGAACTGAAGGCGGGCACCGTTGGTGCAACCGTAAGCGCATGACTCACGCCATGCGACTTCTCAGACTTTCGTGGTCCATTGTGTTCTTTCAACAGGCGACGCAGTTTCAGGCGGGCTTTGTGCAGTTGTGATTTCGAGGTGCCGACAGCACATCCCAAAATCTTTCCGATTTCCTCGTGCTCGTATCCTTCAACGTCGTGCAGAATGAGAACGGCGCGATAACCGGGCGCCAATTGCCGGATTGCTTCATGAAGTGCGATGCGATCGACGACCGACATCCGCGCGTGGTTCTGTGTCCCCCGCACAATCTGTGTTGGAGTTGTGCCATCGTCTGTAGTCCGTTCTCTCTTTACTGCGTTTTTACGAAAGTGCATGAGCGCCTCGTTCACCGTTAGCCTGTGAAGCCAGGTGGTGAACGAAGAATCGCCTCGAAAAGTCTTGAGTTTGCGAAAGAGTTGAATGAAAACGTTCTGCGTCAGGTCTTCAGCGTCTGACGCACTATGCGTCAGGCGAAAGGAGAGGCTATACACACGCCGGTGATGTCGCCGGTAAAGCTCTTCAAACGCGACGACATCGCCGGCTGCCGCAAGTTGTACATTTTCATCAATCATCGCACTCATGACGTGAGCGGCAAGACCTGCGATTGCGCATCGAACACCCCCCGGAATCCAACGCACACATGCTTGCAAGGCCACAAGTCTTGCCTCCACGACGACCGGTGTCATCATCAGTCGAGGAGGAGGATAGAGGACCAGCTTCCGGCAGTCATAACGTTGTCATGAATGTTGAGTAATGTTTCGGTAATGCGAGTAAGAAGCGCGGGCTCAGAGCGCCAAAGGCGCGAAATATAATAGCCAGGGCAAGTGCGGGGCGAAGCGGAGCACGTCGCCCCTGGTAACATAATTAAAAAATGCGTCGCAGCCCCGAAAGGGCGAAATACTATTTCGGCTTTTGAGGCCTAAATCGTTCTTTGGTGTACCTCAACCAGGGGCGACGTCCCGACAAAGTCGGGACTTGCCCCTGGCTATTCTATTCCGCGCTGTTGGCGCTGTTTTGAATATTCCGCGCCTTTGGCTTTCGCAATCAAATATTTATTTCAGGTTGTCGAGCTGGAGGCCGATGGGGGAGGCGCCCGCGCCCTTTAGGCCGTCGATGACGCGCGTTACTTCGCCGTAGGGCATGTTGCGTGGGGCTTTAATAAAGACTGTCTTCTCAATGCGCTCCTGCGCGCTAAGGTCAATGCGCGAAACCATATCCGGCCGGTAGGCGCGATTGTCGATTCGCTCTCGAAAAACGTCCCGCAGCTTCGAACTCAGCGGCGTCATGTCATCAACGGTTCCCATCTCGGTTAACGAGTTAAGCATTAAGGTTCGGTCGGGTTGGATCGAAACCACGAGCGTCCACGGGTTCGCATGGACCTCCGGAGTATTTTGAGGCGGCGACGGCAGTTTGGTCTCGAAGCGATGCGGCTTGAGTGGCGCAGCGACCATGAAGATAATCAACAGAACGAGCAGCACATCGATCAGGGGAGTTACGTTGATAACCGGCTTCGTGCCTTTGTCTTCACTCATGCAGACTTAGACACGTAGCCGGTGAAAAGGTTCCCAAAAGGAAACTTCAGCGCGAACTGTCTTTCGGGAATAGGACACGCTCGGGCGCGGCATTCAACCGCTCAAGCAGCTCCAGGATTAAACGAGACTTCACGCGTCCCGCTTCCTTCGGACTGACCAGGTAACGAAGGATCGCTTCGACCCACGTGTTATCACTTACGCGAAACAGGACCACCGGACGCTCCTGGACCTCGAGCTGATTCACCGGAGTCTGCGCGAGGATCTCGCGAAACACCGCCACCTGCTTCATCATCTCTTCCCCAACTTCCCGCTCCGCAACTTCCTTCATCGTCGCCGCGACAAACTCGAGGTCAGAGTTGTAAGCAACCTGGAACCGGATCTCGTTCCAGATGTATGGAAAGAGGGGCCAGGTGTAGTTGTAGACTGGCGAACTCAGCACGGTCGAATTGGGAAATTTGATAATGCGGCCGCTCGGATGTTCAGTAGAAAGATAATCGCCGCCGAACTCCCAAAGCGTGGTGTCGAGATAGTTGACGTCGATCACATCGCCGGTCGCGTTGCCGATCTTGATCCGATCGCCGACGCGATAAGGCTCGCGCACAAGAATGTAAATCCAACCGATGAAACTGGTGATTGGCGTCTGTAGTGCAAACCCGAGCACGAGCGAGATCAGACCAAACGAAACAACCGCCGTGTACCAGTTTTGAAAAAGAATCGTCAGCACAAAGAACGCAATCACGAGCCATACAACGAGTCGCGAAACGCGTTTCAGGTTGTACTGGTAAACCGCATTCTGAACGCGCCCAATGAAGTAAACGTCGAGCAGCCGCAGCACCATCAGGCAGATGACAATGACAGCGCATGCGAGGATCGGCTTCAGAACCAGCGGATATCTTTCTGTAAAGCCGGGCCACCGGTTCAGTAACTGGAACGCCGCGCCAAGTACGAGCAACAGAAACAGGTGCGTGCCGATGACAAACTTGTCGCGCGCGCGCGCCACCGGACCTTTGCGCGCTTCAATCGGCGTAGCCTGCTTCAAGGCGCGCTGCACGTCAGCGTCCTGCTTAACCTCTTCTACTTTCTTTTGCAGTTCCTCTTTTGTCTGCGGTTTATCGCTCACTTCACGTCCTTCAAACCCTCGATGACCACGCGCGCCACAGTCGGAATGATCTCGCGTTCGTTCGCATGGTTGCTCGTAAAGGTTGCGAGTACAAACTTAGCGCCATCAGGCGTCTCGATGTAAGCGACGTCGTGTCGCGTGGTGCTGGTCCAACCAGCCTTGGACCAGAGACGATATCCTTCGCGGCCATGCAGCGCGATGCCTGTGAAGCCATGTCCCTGATCGTCGGGATCACTGCTTTGACCGGTGTAATCTCGCTTCAGGAGCTCCATCATCGCGGCAGTGCGCGTCGCGTTTGCGGCTTTGCCGGTGACGATCTCCATCATCAGGCGTGCGGTGGCGTCAGTAGTGAGCTTGTTGCGGTTCTCACCGTTTGGACCACGCGAAACGCGCTCGCGTCCGTAAGCGTCTTCGCAGAACGTTTTCTGGTTTACGTTGATGTTGGTGTAGCCGAGTGACGAGAAGTAGCGATTGACGGCGTTGCGTTGATACTGCCATTCCTCCATCTCTTTGGGCGGCAACTCGTAGCCGCCGGTGGTGTGCGTGAGCACGTCCAGAACGTACTGCGTAGCTTCGTTTGACGAGTCGACGATCATGTCGCGAACGGCGCGCATCAGTTCAGGTGTCTGTTCGATCTTTTTGTCTTCAAGCCAGCGTTGAGTGGCGACGAAATAGAAGAGTTTAACGACACTCGCCGGATAGATGCGTTCGTTGCCGTGGAAGCTCGCGGTGTTTGGACGCTTCGGATCGCGCAGGTCGATCAACGTAATAGAAAGTTCGTTCTCCTGAAGCTTCTTGTCGGCGAAACGATCGAGTGTTGTTTTCGCGGCGCGGTTGACGAGATCTTGTAACGAAGGTTGTTGTGCTTGTACCGAAGTTGCGATGGTTAGGAGAATCACTAACGTCTTGATCATATGTGTGAACGTATAACACAAGATTACACAGATCAGACGGATTTTGTTATAAGCATTGCGTGCAGCAGACACCTGAGGCGGACCTGGTCCGTGGCATTCGGCGCTGGGACCTGGTCGCGATCACGATCAACGGCATTATCGGCGCCGGAATCTTCGGTCTTCCTGCAAAAGTTTACGCCTTAATCGGCACTTACAGCCTCATCGCGTTCGTAGCCTGCGCACTCGTCGTGGCCCTGATCATACTTTGCTTTGCGGAGGTCGGCAGCCGCTTTGAAGAAACGGGTGGTCCATACCTTTACGCGCGCGAAGCGTTTCAACCCGCCGTCGCTTTTGAGATCGGTTGGCTCTTCTGGCTCGTCCGTATCACTGCGTTTGCCGCGAACTGCAATCTACTGATCAACTACCTGAGTTTCTTTTGGGCGCCAGCGACGTTGCCGCAGTGGCGCGCATCGATCATCGTGCTGGTTATCGTCATGCTCGCGATTGTTAATCTACTCGGGATACGACAAGCAGCCATCGTGAGTAACTTGTTCACCGTCGGTAAGCTCGTGCCGATCATTATTTTCATTGTAGCGGGCGTCTTCTTTCTCAACCCGCAGGCATACGATTTTGGTCCAACTCCGACCACCGCAGCCTTCTCACAATCTGTCTTGTTGCTTGTCTACGCGTTTACGGGTTTTGAGATGGCGACAATTCCGGCCGGC
>DATEWS010000794.1:0-3600 GCA_035257785.1 Pyrinomonadaceae bacterium | reverse complement strand
TCGGACTGGCTCTGACCGCTCGTTATCGAGTGGGTTGGAATGCAGTCAGTCATAGTTAGAACATTCTCGAAGCACGGTTCGTAACCAAAAAACTGTACTTGCCGGTCATAAATCCGCGCTTTGCGGTGTTCACTTAACAGGACAGAAAGGGATACGTAATGAGGACGTTCTTTTTCGCGGCCGCGATAGGACTAATCACACTGGCATTAACCTCCGCTGCATTCGCTCAGGCCGACGATCCAAACATCGCAGCCAAACACGCGATTGGCGAAATTAAGAGTATCGACGCAACGGCGAAGCAGTTAACTATCAAGACTGACGCCGGCAATACTGTCACCGTCTCGCTGAGTGATAAGACGACATACAAAAAGCTCGCGCCCGGTGAGCAATCGTTGACGAACGCCACAGACGTGACGTTTGCGGATCTGGCGGAAGGCGATCGCGTGATGGCGCGCGGAACTGTTGCAGCGGATCGCAAGTCAGTGCCTGCGCTCATGGTCATCGTGATGACTAAGGGCGACCTCGCAAAAAAGGCGGAAGCGGAACGGATGGAATGGCGCCGGCGCGGGATTCTCGGCGTGATCACGGCGCTCAAGCCTGATGCAAAAGAGATCACGATTTCGAATCGGACGATGGCGGGCACGCAGTCAGTAGTCGTCGCTCTCAACGATAAGACTGAGATGAAACGTTACGCTCCCGACTCGATCAAGTTTGGTGATGCGAAGCCCAGTGACTTCGGCGAATTGAAAGTCGGCGACCAGTTACGCGCGCTCGGTGAGCGCACGCCAGATCCGTTGCACTTCAGTGCCGAGAAGGTTGTGACCGGAAGTTTCCGCACGGTCGGCGGTGTAGTTACCGCAGTTGATCCTGCGACTGGCGAGATCAAGATCAACGAGTTGGAAAAGAAACATCCGCTCACCGTCGTCATCAAGCACGATGCAGTGTTGCGCAAGTTTCCTTCTGAGATGGGAGCGATGGGTGGATTTGGAAGAGGACCGGGCGGACCCGGCGGCGGCGCTCCTCCGGCCGGTGGTCAGCAAGCACAGGGTGCGGCCCCCGCGCGACCGCAGGGTGGTGCACCCGGAGCCGGCGGTCCTGGTGGTGGCAGACCGGGTTTCAATATCAACGACATGCTCGACCGATTGCCAACTATTTCGATCGCGGATGTTAAGGTTGGCGACACTATCATCGTTTCCAGTACGCAGGGTGTGGATCCAACACGGATAACCGCGATTTCGCTGGTCACCGGAGCGGACACTCTACTCGCTATGCTTGCTCCGCGCCCGGCCGCGGGACAGGCACCTAATCCCGCTGCTGGTTTAGGCGGCAGTGGCATTTCATTTGGCATCGGCTTGCCATAGTTCGACCCGTCCACAGATTACACAGATTGCGAGAAAATACATCTGTGTAATCTGTGGATGGCCTTTACCCCCGAAAGGTCTCCAATGGATTTCATAAAAGATCTCCCACGCAACATTTGTCGCATTTCTCTGTTCCTAATCCTCACCGCCGCACTCGTCGCTGCGCAACAAACACGCGGTTCGCTGCGTGGTGCAATTACTGACGATCTCGGTGCGGTAATCGTCGGTGCAAATGTAACTCTTACTGACGCCAGCGGCGCTCAAAAGAAGACCATGACGAACGGCGAAGGCGGTTACAGTTTTGCCGGACTCGCGCCGGGCAAATACACGTTGCAGGCAATCGCCCCCGGCTTTGCACCTTCGGAAAGCAAAGAAGTGGAAGTCACCGGTGCGCGACAGACAGTGGATCTGACGTTACACGTGACGATCGAGGAGAAAGTCACCGTTGCAGAAACTGGAGCCGTCAGCACTGAAGCCACGAACAACGCCAACCAGACTGTGATTGCCGGGAAAGATCTCGACGCGCTTCCTGACGACCCCGACGAACTCGCGGCTGCGCTTCAGGCGCTCGCTGGTCCATCAGTTGGACCGAACGGCGGCCAGATTTTTATCGACGGATTTACGGGGGGCTCGCTGCCGTCGAAAGATGCGATTCGCGAGATTCGTATCAACCAAAATCCATTCGCTGCCGAGAACGATCAACCCTCGGCGCGTATCGATATTCTCACACGCCCCGGAACCGATAAGTTTCGCGGCGGCGCTTCGATGAACTTCAACGACGAAAGTCTCAACTCGCGCAATCCGTTTCAAGTCACATCAAGCAAGCGCACGCCCTTTCAGGTTCGCCAGTACGAAGGGAACGTCAGTGGTCCACTCGTTGCCAAAAAGGCTTCATTCTTTTTCAACTTCGGACGCATTGAAACCGACGACAACGATTTGGTCCGTGCGACTGTGGTCGACGACAATTTCAATGCGGTTGATTTTGGCCAGGCGTTTTTGGTGCCGAGACGCAGTCTGTTCTTCAGTCCTCGTCTCGATTACGCCATCAATCCAAGCAACACGCTGGTCGTCCGTTACAACTACAACCGTTTCCATGCGGATAACCAGGGTATTGGCGGCTTCAACTTGCCTGAACGTGGTTTCGAGTTGCTTTCAGTGAACCAGAATCTTCAATTAACTGAGACGGCGATTCTCAATCCGACGACGATCAACGAGACTCGTTTTCAGTTCACACACGGTCGCACCGAACAGACCGGCAACAACTCGGTACCCGCGTTGGATGTGAGCAGTGCATTCGGTTCGGGCGGTTCGCAAGTGGGTGAGTCGAGCAACGTGCGCAAGACGTGGGAGTTGAACAATTTCACTGCGAAGCAGATGGGTACGCATGCGTTCAAGTTTGGCGGTCGCATCCGTCACATCACGATCGATGACACTAACGAAGGTAATTTTGGCGGCAGTTGGACCTTTGCCGGTGGTTTTGGTTTGACGAGTATTCAGCGTTATCAGTTGACGCTGAAGCTCCAGGAACAGGGCTTCACGCCGGCGCAGATTCGCGCTGCCGGCGGCGGCGCAACTGCGTTCCGGCTCAACGCTGGAAATCCTTTCGCTGACGTCAATCAAACCGATTACGGCGTGTTCGTCCAGGATGATTGGCGCATCAGACCGAACATCACTTTCAGTTACGGACTGCGCTACGAAACGCAGACAAATGCGCACAGCAAATACGACTTTGCACCGCGCTTAGCAGTGGCGTGGTCGCCGGGCGCGGCCAACAGTGCACGGCCACCGAAGATGGTGATTCGCGTCGGCACCGGTTTCTTCTACAACCGCTTCAATGAAAGCAACACGCTGACAGCTAATCGTTTCAACGCAGTCAATGTGATCCAAACTGCGGTTAACGAGCCCTTTGAAAACACACCGCCCGGAGTTCTCGAGCAGCAGTTGCCAAACGTCGCTCCGATTTACTCGATACTAAACCAGTGGAGTCCGACCGCGGTTCCAGCAGTCGCGGGAATTCCCGCCACGCAACAGACGACCTGGCTGGTCGATCCGAACATCCAGATCCCAACCGTTTGGGTATTGGGCACTCAGGTTGAGCGACAACTGCCGCGCAACATGACGATGTTCATCGGCTTCTTCAACCTCCGCATCACTCACGTGATTCGCGCGCGCGACATCAACGCGCCGCTTCCCGGTACGATCACGGAACTTACGCCTAACGGCATTCGGCCAGATCCGA
>DATEWS010000793.1:0-2826 GCA_035257785.1 Pyrinomonadaceae bacterium | reverse complement strand
TTCCGTATTCCGGACCATAAGCACCGGTCTTGATTTCGACTTCCTGAACAAACTCGAACGGAAGGTTCGCACCCGATCCACCAAAAGCCGGGTCGGTTGTGTTCACACCATCGAGGATGTAGTTGTTTTCAGGACCAGAAGCACCAGCCACTGATGGGTCGCGATCGCGGCCGGTCGCGTCACGCAAACCTGAACGCGTTACGGTAGGAGCGATCGTGTAGAGACCTTGGACAGTACGCTGGGTTGGGAAGTTTGAAAACTGATCGGACGAAACGTTCGACCCAGTGGTCGTGCCGCTCACGTCGACAGCAGCGCCGGCAGTGTCAGTGACTGTCACACTGGCCTGAGCGCCCGCCGGTTGGAGTTGAATCTCAACGGCTGAAGTGCGGGAAAGATTAACTTCAACATCGGATCTCTCAAATTTGGCAAATCCCTTTTCGGCTTCAACTGTAACTGCATATCTTCCCGGAGGAAGGTTCAGGATCTTATAACGACCACTGTCATCCGTAGTCGCCGTCTGGGCCGAAATCAAATTCGGACTGGTCACTCTTACAGCGATCCCAGGAACGGCGGCACCGGTTGAATCGGTGACCGAGCCTTCGATCGATCCTGTAGTTGACGATTGCGCAAACACGCTGCCAGCAAACAGCGCGAAGCACGTCAACAAGGCCGATAAGGCAAAAAACTTAAAGACATTCTTCATTTTCTGCTTTCCTTTCTTGAACTAGACAAAGATGCTGCCCCCTCCTGTGAAAATGACCCTTTTTGTTGTGGCAGCATCAAAAGAATTCCAAATACGAGCGCTAAGGAGAGGCTCGTCGCGGCGGGTTTTGGCAATTGTCATGCCCACTCCGCATTTTGGGCGATTCTCTAAGTATTCGGAGAGTTAACGAGGCTCGTTCAAGACCCACTCAGCCGTTCAAATCCAAAAAAATGGGAAAATCCAGAAATTTCAACCGAGTCTCAACCGCAGATCTACCCGGACTGACACGGATAAAAATCCGCGTAATCCGCGTGAATCAGTGGCCAAAAATCCTGTAAGATTCGCTCAATGCCTGAACGCATCTACCGCGATCCAGTTCACAACATCATTCGTCTGCAAACTGATTCGGATGAAGGCGAGTTGATGATGCGTTTGATCGATGCGGCCGAGTTTCAAAGATTGCGTCGCATCAAACAACTCGGTCTTGGTCTATACACTTATCAAGGCGCCGAACATTCTCGCTTCACTCACTCGCTCGGAGCTTTTCATTTAATGACACGCGTGCTCGATCGTTTGGGTGAAACGTATACGATCGATCCTGAAGATCGAATCGCAGCACGCGCCGCTGCACTGCTGCACGACGTGGGCCATGGCTCGTTCTCACACGTGATGGAGAAGGTGCTCAGCTTTCATCACGAACGTTGGACCGTGCAAGTCATTCTCGATGACGATTCTGAGATTGGAGAGAGACTGCGGTCACACTCGAATGACTTGCCCGCGAAAGTCGCATCGATCATCGACGGTACGTTTCAACCATCGGCACTGGCCCAACTCGTATCGTCACAACTCGACGTCGATCGCATGGATTACTTATTGCGCGACTCATTGATGACTGGAGCGAAGTACGGCATCTACGATCTCGAGTGGATCATCAACGCACTCGCGATCGACGACGGTGCGGATCGTGTTTACGTGCAAGCGCGCGGAATCTACGCTGTCGAGGAATATCTGCAAGCGCGCTATTACATGTTCCGGCAAGTTTACTTTCATCGCACACTGCGATCGGCAGAAGCGAACCTGCGTTCGATCATTCGTCGCGCACTGCACCTGTTAGACAACAACGAGGAAGTTTGGCATGCGACCGGCACTGCGTTCGAAAAAATACTACGGCGAGAAAAGTTGACCGTTAGTGATCACATGCAGATCGACGATTCGGATTTCATCTTTCACATCAAGCAATGGCAACGAGCCAGCGATCCGATCCTGCGTGATCTTAGTTGCCGGTTCATCGCGCGCCGTCTGTTCAAAGCGATCGATCTGGATATGCCACTGGACCAGCAGGCTGAGTTTCTCGCCGCTGCGCGAGAGACGGTTGAGCGTGCGGGTTTCGATCCGGAGTACTACTTCATTGAAGATCGCGCCAGCGATGTTCCTTACTACAGTTACTACCACACCGCGAAATCGGAACCGAAGAGTCATATCTACGTGGAGAGTGGTTATGCGTCACCAGAGATCCGTGAGATTAGTGAAGTGAGCAATGTGGTGAAGGGATTGCAACACGCATACGAACTACACCGCATCTGTTTTCCGCCGGAAGTAAAGACTCAAGTTTACGAGCTCTATCATCGTGGCAGTCGCAAAGAGAGAGCCCAGGTGCTCAGTTAATTTTTATCTCCTCGTCCTGCTGCTGTTGTTGCCGGTTAACTCGCGTGCACAAACGAGCAAGGTGAGTGTGTTGGATTTGGGTACGCAGCCGATCGCGCAACAAGTGTCGGATATACTTCGTAGTCGACTTCGAGCGAGTGGCGCAATGCAAGTTGCTGACGCTGATTTGAGTCGCAGTGCAGCGAAAGGGATTGGTTATTCGGGATCACTTAATCTCACGGTTAGCGAAGCGCGCGATCTCGGCGCCGCATTGGCCACTGACTTTTATATTATTGGTGACGCGCAAACACTGCGGCGGTCGTCGTTCGAGCGACCCATTTATTACGAATCGTACTGCTCCATTTTCCTGGTTAGTACACGAACCGGTAACTTGCTTTTCTGGGATCGACCCAGCTTTGAAAACAACGAGGCAACCAGAGCGGAAGCGTTGTTGTCTCAACATATCAAAGGCGACGAAT
>DATEWS010000792.1:0-2308 GCA_035257785.1 Pyrinomonadaceae bacterium | reverse complement strand
CTGATTGACTTCATCGCCAAAGGAAAGCAAGCGATTTGCAGTGAGGCGAAGATCGCGCCTGGCTGGGGACGCTATCCCACTGATTTCCTTCGCGTGCGGATTATTCTGAAGGCTTTGGAACTAATGGGTTTTGATCAAACTCCTGCCGCTGTGGAATATCGCGAGTTGTGGGCCAACTACTCTTCCGGTATGCACCAGGCTTACACCGACGATGCTCCTGTGATCGTTGAGGCGCTGTTGAAAGGTAAACACCCGGTGTTGGGGAACAAATCGATCATGGAGATATTTAGTTTCAGCAAAGACCAGCAGGAAGCCGTAGGAACGTTGGTGGAAAAGTTCTCTGACACTCCTCTTAATACGATCGTAGAAATCCCGTCAAAAGATATCCGGGTGTTATTCGCTTCGCTTCGTCGTGCATTCGAGACAAATCCTGACAAATACGAAGAGAGCAAGTACGGCGAAGCTGTGCTGACGCATATCGTTGGTAAAGTGATCCAAAAAGGTGTTCGTGCAGGTGAGGTCAAGTTGGATGGAGCAGCGCTGAACAAGAAACTTGAAGTCTATAGATTGGGGGGCGCCGATCTGGTGGAAAGTCTTTTTGCAGCCGCCGAGAAACTCTGAAGAGGCGACCTCGCGAAAAACCTACCCAAACCACGAAAACCGATCTATTATCCAGCCAAACCTAGCCTCTCTCCCTGAATCGTCGAAGCACTCTCCCCGCGTCGCTGTGAAATCAGCGGTGTCTTAACCCACGGAGGTGCTTATGAAACTCATCCCGACACGCGTAAAAGTTTCTCTCCTTCTCTTAACTTTGGTTCTATTCATCGCCGGCTATTTCATCTCTCCCGCGCTACCTCAGACGCGCGAACGAACCGTTGGTCCAACCCGGTCTGAAGCGGGCGCAAAAGTCGCAGACATAATCAAGACGGACGTCGATCTCATCACCATCGACGCGCTCGTGCTTCAGAAGAACACTGCGCGAGTTGTTGGTAACCTTAAACAGCAGGACTTTCTGGTTTCCGAGGATGGGACGAGGCAAACGATCACTCACTTCAGTCAGGACAACTTGCCGCTGTCAGTGGTTCTGCTAATCGATCGAGGTGGTTGTTTGGACCCGTTCGGAACTGAGGTTCGCAGGGCTGCGAAAGACGCGCTGTCACGGTTAAAGCCGACTGATGAAGTTGCGGTGATGACTTATCACGACACAGTTGAACTGCAACAAGCGTTTACGCGCGATCGCCGTTTGCTCGAAAGAGCGTTGGACTACGTGCCGCCTCATGACGAGCGCGCGAATCATTGTTTGAACACAGTCTTCGATGCGGCCGCGGATTACATGATGAAGGCTGGTAATCCGACTGGGCGGCGCGTGATCGTCGCTGTGACCGGTGTGACACGAAACTGGGATTGCAGAAATGGACCATCACACAACAGTGTCACGCATTCGATCTTCGAGTCGGGCAGTGTTGTGTGCGGAATCATTCCGAAGACGCCGGAGCAGGTCGCGGAGAATGGCATGATGCGTTGGGCCACACGTTTCGGTCGCATGGCGGGCGTTCACTATCTCGACATTCAGAAGCTCGCGGATGAAACGGGTGGTGAGATCCTGCGCGACAAGCCTGAGGAGTTGGACCAGTCGTTCAATACCCTGATCACGCACCTTCGGACGCGCTACAGTTTCTCGTTTACGTCCACGAACAAAAAACGTGACGGCACAGTTCGGAAGCTGAAGATCGAGCTGGCGGACGGCGTGGACAAGTCTCAGGGGAAGTTGGTAGTTAAAGCCCGGAAGAGTTACGTGGCGCCGAAAGGCGACACCGGACCATCAACAACTACGAGCACCAACCGTTAACCGCACAAGCGCGTACAAAATGTAGCCACGGATAACACGGAAAATCCGGATTTTATCCGTGTTATCCGTGGCTACTCTATCAGAGTAGCAATGCGCTGGCGCGCTATTCGTCCTTGAGCAGTTTGCGGAGTTCTTCTCTGAACTCCGGATTATCTTCATGACCGTGTGACGCGGTCGCGTGTTGCACGGCCATTTCCATGACTTCCTCCTCAGTTCCTGAGATCCGGAGCGAGCAATTCTTCTCACTCGGATACTCTCTGCAATCGATAAACTTCCGCGGTTGTGGAGTTGGACTTGCCGGCATGATCAACTTCTCCTTTGTTTGACCCAGCGTAGCTTTACCTCGTGCGCGGATCCATTTTTACTATCAGTGGCTGAGTATACGTTTTTCCTGCGACAGAAAGTTTGACTGTATAGGCGCCTGGTAACACCGTAGCAACGCCGCCACGTCCGCCGCCA
>DATEWS010000791.1:0-16871 GCA_035257785.1 Pyrinomonadaceae bacterium | reverse complement strand
TCTTTTAATGTAAAGAAGCGTAGAAGGAGATTCCTTAAGGCAGTCGCCTCCATTTATGGACGCTGGATTTTCGGAACTACTTTTCATTAGTTTTCTGCCCCGTCGCTAAGTGTGCTAACGCACAGACCCCGCAACAGAAGCCTTTTACTCTGGTTCATCTAACCTAAGGGCCACTGCTCGGAAACGAGCAACACCGAAAGGCTTCCCCAATGCGATCCACAAAAGGACGTATCCTCTGTACTGAGGATGATGTTGATACTCGGGAGTTGATTGATTTTGTCCTAACCCAGTATGGCTTTGAGGTAGTCTGCTCAGCAAGCAACGTTCAGGCTATTGATCTTGCAAAAACGCAAAACTTTGATCTGTATCTGGTAGACAACTGGATGCCTGGACTTTCTGGTACACAGCTTACCGAAAAGTTACGCCAGTTCGATCTAAAGACACCCGTTCTCTTCTACTCAGGAGCGGCGTCCGAGACTGAGCGGGAAGCAGCTCGCGTTTCGGGTGCTCAGGGATACTTAGTAAAGCCTGCAAACGGCGACCAGCTGATAGCCGAAGTGGCACGGCTGATCGCGGAATCCAAAACTACCTCACCTGTCGAGATCGCTGCGTAACTGGCGGTGGATGGTGGCAGTCGAAACAAAAGCAAAACAGGAAAAAAGACAAATCATGAAAACACAAATTTCAATCAAATCAATCGCGATAGCAATGACTCTAACTGCCCTCCTCGTGGCGATTTCCGTGCAAGCCGTCCCGCAGACCGACAAGAGCCTGTACGAACGGCTTGGCGGCGTCTTCGCCATCGCCGCAGTAGTGGACCACTTTAGCGACGCGATTGTGGAGAACCCCATCGTGGGAAAGAACTCGAAGAATCCAGCCCTCAGGAACTGGCACACGAACAACTTGGGCAGGCTGCCCGGACTCAAGTTCATGCGAACCCTTTGGGTCTGCGAGGTCACAGGCGGGCCGTTCAAATTCTCGCCAACAAAGCCGGGTAAAACTCATTTGGGCCTTGAGGAGGCGCATCGTGACCTGCATATTTCGCCAGCGGAATTCGACGAGGTCGCGGCCGAGCTAGGGCGATCGCTTGACTTCGCTAAAGTGCCTCCCCGCGAGAAGGCAGAAGTTCTCGCCGCGTTCGCAGCGCATAAGGACGAGGTAACGGCTGGCTACAAGCAGAAGTGATTACCTGGCAGACGTGTTTTTATGCTGGGGATACATTGGTGGGCAATAGAAGACCGACAAGTACAGTTGCGCAAGTTGGCGAAAAATATTTCCTCACCTCGACACGTGAGTTACTGTTGCCCGCGAGTAATCATCGAAAGATAACCGCTTCACTTCTCAAGCGACAAACGACACGGCGAGTCTGCGGGCTCAGACTGTGAGCAAGGTACGCCGTTGTAGCCCACGAAAAGCCAGCGGCCTTTTTCTCTGACCAAGTAGTCGCTCCACCTTATCGCGACGACGTTAGGTGGGCCGCCTTCCTCGTTGCCAGCGCCGGAAGTTACCTTGACAGTCTCTCGTGAGACGTAGAACACCGCGGCAAATTCGCCGTAGACCTCGACCGCGATCGGCTGCAGGTTTACCGCGAGGATCTTCTCCGACTGAAGTGCGGTTTTCCAACGCGCGAGCATGGCGTCCTGAGCGTCCAAACGGCCGGTGACCCGATTCCACGCGTGGAATCGCGAATGGTAGAGAATCAGCATCTTCTCCAAATCGCCCGCCTGCCACGCACGCCAACGGGTCTCAACGGTCTGCCAGACTTCGCGCTGAGCTGAGTTGAGTTGCTGCGCTTGGACGCTTTGTGACCACATGAAGCCGAAGCTGACAGCGATGCTGATGAACTTGTTGAGCCTCATAGTTTTCCCTTCGCTCTGTATCGGGAGCTAACAGTTGCGACCAATTTGTTTGGGACATTAGGGCAATCCGTGGCATGTTCCCAAGTCAAAAGCCACGCGCTCTTCATCTTCTTGCGAGATTTGGCTGGGGCGCAGGCGAGTATGTTGTCATTTCATTAGACCAGAATGCGTGTGCTTTCCAATTCGGCGTATCGCCGACCAATCTCTGAGGTATTGGCTGTCATGCCTCAGACGGCCTCGAAACCACCGTTCGTGACGATCTGGAATCGACACACAACCAAGAAAGCCGGCGAGATTCTATCCGGACTCGTGGCCCTTTTACAGCTTCATCTTGTCATCGACTAAACATTCCATCGCCACGTTAGCCAATCGCGCATACGCCAGCACAAGCATCATGGTTGAATACACTTGGGGTTAGATAATATGTAACAGCCAAGACTTGATCTTGGGCCATTACACGTTAGGTGTTCCCTTGCGATCTTAATTACGCGTTCAGAAGCTTTTCTATTGGAGTCCCACGTTAGGGAGGCCGGGTCGCATTCGATGAGTTGAGCCGTCTCTTCTGCCTCGTTACATTACTGGTACGACCCGGATCGCAGCGGGTTGCATGATTGGATGCTACCCGCTGGATTACGGCCCCTCAGTGTACAGTTTGTGTAGTCGCAGGCTCGGAGGAGTTTGAGTTGACAAGACAGGTCGTGCTTTTTTTTCCTGAGTGCTGCTCCCGTTTTAGCAGAGAAGTGGTCCAACCGGCCCGCACGTATGTTGCAGATGAATGCTTTAGCTTCGTGAATGCTGACGTTTGGATCCAGCCCCTCGACGTAAAATCGTTTGCATGTTGCCGATGGTTTCACATGCGTAATCCGATTGAAGAGATTTCAAATGTGATGCAGAGTGACCCGGCTTACGGTGAGCTGTTTGATGCGCGTGGCCTTGAAGATTTACTGCGGTGAGTCTTTACCTTATGATTTTACGCTGCATTCTGTGGACGCACGGCGGTGAGCGTATGCCGTTGCAACGCTTTGCGCGATTTCCTCCGACCGCAGAAGCAACAGGAGATATTGAGTCGATGGGGTTGCTGACCGGACAGAGTGTCGGATTAGTGACTGACATTAAGCCGGCCTCAGTAATCGTTCGCGAACTCGTGGCAGGAGCGCGCGCGATCATCGAGCAGCGGCTCAGTAAACAGATGCTGGACTTCCAAGCGTAGGTGCATCATGGCCCGGTGTTTCAGATGTCACGCACGATATCGTAGCGCGTGAATGGCTAAACCCCAGGATGTGCTGATATCTGTGCGGCCTGACGTGTTCTGGTTGATTCCCTGCGAGGCGTTATAGCTCGCGTTTTCCGGAACGATCGTGGGTTCTCAATAATCTTCATGATCGGCCGCGAGGCGTCTGGCAGATGGTCGGGATTAGATAGATGAAGAGAATGGCGCCCCCGTCTAGCAACTCATCCAACCGGCGCGGAATTACTTTGGATGTCGTCCGCAGGATTGGGTGCTTGGTCCAATGTTCCCGCCCCGTTATTTCGGGCGTTCCTCGTTGGGAGAATTCAATGAACCGAATGATAGTCATAACTGCTCTTAGCGTTGTACTAGCTCCTCTGGCCCTCGGACAAACAAAGAGCACGAGACGAACCGAAGCAGAAAGGGTCGTGGAGAGCATCAGAAGATTGGATCAGGAACGGATTCAAGCGCAGATCCACGCTGATGCGGCGGCGCTCGACCGTATCTACGCTGACGATTTCATCGGCATAGGACCAAGCGGTACCGTGCGAACAAAACCGCAGGTGCTTGCAGATTTCTCTTCGCACGATTTGAGCTTTCAGTCGATTACGACCGACGAGGTTCGCATTCGCGTTTACGGAAACACGGCCGTTGAGACGGGCCGAACGACTACCGTTGGACAAGACAAGGGCAAAGTCGTTCCGCGAGACAATCGGTTCACCAGAGTCTGGGTAAGGCGGCAAGGCCGGTGGCGACTGGTTGCAAACCACTACTCAACTCTGATTGGACAGCCATCGCAAGACTAAAGACGCCGAGCGAATCGTTGGACGCGGGCGGCCGGAGCGTGTTTCGCATCATGATTGGCTCCGAGCTTGAATGAAATCGTGCCGCCGCGTCAACTTTGTCGTTCGACGCCTATATTCTTGAATAGGACAAGGTCGGCAAATATAGCGTTACGTCTATAATCCCTGCCATCTATCTGTGCGACTATTCAATCAACGGGCCAAATGAAACGCCCCGAACCTAATTAGTAAATACGTAATGAATGAATGAACCGGAGGCGAACCTAAGAGTTGAAGAAGGAGACCTCGATGTCAACAGATGAAAACAAGGGGATCGTGCGTCGTTTTTACGAAGAGATCGACAAAGGCAATCTTGACGCGATGGATGAACTGGTTGCTGAAGATTATATCGACCACAATCCGCCGCCTTTCCCATTTGCGCCTGGGCGGGAAGGTCTGAAGCAGGCCTTCAAACTCTTCTGGGAAGCAACTCCCGGATATCACCGGATTGAAGATCAAATCGCCGAGGGAGACAAAGTGGTGACGCGGCTCACTTCGTTTGGCAAACATGAAAGTGATCTTCCCGGCGCTCCGAGGACGGGCAATGAGATGGAGATGACTTCCATTACCATTCATCGGATCGCCAACGGCAAGTTGGTGGAGAAGTGGTCAGAAAAAGATGTGATTCGACTCTTACAACAAATCGGGGTGATGCCGTCGCAACCACACTGATGGGCTCACCTGCCGTGCAACGCGTGACGGAAAGCGAGTCCTGCGCCAAACAATTGGCTGGAGGCGGGGGAGTGCAAGTTAATGATGAATGATGAGCGATGAGGAGGCGCCGCTGCGTCGGCGGATGTACATTCGGTTGATCCCAACCCGCAACTTGATCGAGATGACTTCCGGGATTTTAGAGTTCAGTGCGCACTTTCGGCCTTCGGTATAAGGGACGCTATCTCAAGCAAATTATCATTTACATCTTGACGAGCGCACGATTCCGAGGGGTGAAGGATTGGACCACCGTAAGTAATGCCTTCAACCTTTCTCGTTTTTGAGCGGTTTTTTGCCGGTGGGGATAAAGCAAAAAGTAGTTAATTCCGTAAATCAAAAAATCTTGTCCACAAATGGGCCACAGGACTATGGGGTGAACCCCTCCGTTGAGACAATTTCAATTAGCCACACTTGCGGTTGAATAAATTTGCCTTCTCACACTCGCCCTTCTGGTCAGAATCTCCGGTCAGTAGTTGTAACGTGAAGCTGCTCAGATCTACCGGCATTGAATTCACGCTTCCGCGGCTCGCGTCCTGCGATTTGTTGGGCTACGGCGAATCAATTGATCCGGTACTTGGCGTCAAGAAATACCCCGCCATGGTACACCATAGACCACTCTCGCTGGCCGCTCAGAACGAAGTGAACCTTTATGTTCTCGTCGATCGCATACACGTTCTCTGCTTGTCTTAGCAGCACGCCTTCAGTCTTCGTCTCCGCAATTCGAAACTGCAGCTTTCCAGCGCGGGCGAAAATCTCCACAATTCCTTCGTCCGAATCGTACTTTCCGCTCAGCGCCGCAAGTTCTGCGCTAGGAATGGGCAGATCCAGCAGGGCACTCTTCTTCAATCCAAGCGCGGCCCGCGCAATCTCTGCGGCCATAGCAGCAGGCGGGGCTGATCCATCGTCCGTATTTATCAGTACCACGATCGTCAGATGGTCATCCGGAAACGACGCCAACACCGTGCGATACCCACCCCCGCCTCCGGTATGCCCAAGCACCCGATGTCCATCGAGCGATCCCAAACGCGTGCCCAATCCGTAGTCTATCTTCATACCATCAGCGAGCGTGGTAGGTGTGCGCATGAGGTCCAGTGATGACGGAGTGAGAACGCGGCCCGTATCCAGCGCGGCCTCCCACTTTAAGAGGTCGCTGGCCGTTGCACAGACAGCGCCGCCGGCGAAAGGCAACTTCCAAGTCATGAATGCTGCGTTGACCAGCGCGCCGCCATCCAGCTCATAGCCCGACGCGAGGTGCGGCACGACCGTGCGCGCATAGCACAGTGAGGCCGAACTCATCCCCAACGGTTTGAAGACGTGCTCGCGCACGTATGCGCCATACTCCTGCTTCGTAACCCGCTCGACGACCATGCCCGCGAGGTAGAATGCGGAGTTGTCATAGCGCCAACGAGTACCCGGCTCGAAGTCGAATGGCTTGTCTTTGATCAGCCCGAGTACCTGTTCGTTCGTCAGTTCGAGTCGCTCGTTGTTGGCTGCGTTGGGCAGCGAGGTGAAGCTGTGGATGCCAGAAGTATGATTAAGAAGTTGGCCCACAGTGACATGATGTCCCTGTGTCGGCGCCGCGGGCACATACTTCGCGACGTCGTCGTCGAGCCGCAGCTTACCTTCGTCAACCAGTTGCAGGACGACCGCGGATAAGATGTTCTTGGAAATCGAATCGATGTGGAAGACCGTTTCCGGCGTCACCGGAACTGAGTGCTCAAGATTAGCCATGCCATAGCCACGCGCAAACACCACCTGTCCGTCACGTGCTATGGCAACCGAAATTCCCGCCGCCGGGCGCGAGAGCATTTTGTTCGCGAGCGCATCGACGCGATCGCTGAGTTCCGTCGGCGGCGTTTGGGCCTGCGCGATTGCGCAGCACGCAAGGAGAATGATGGTGACAGTCGCTCGTTTCATAATCGATTTTGCGTTGTGCAACAGGCTGCCCGATGCCGAACGGTGCAGCTGACGCGGCCGCGCTCTAGCGCCAACTTTGATTCACAAAATCCGAAACGCTCCCGGCTCTTGCGTCCAACAATTTTTATGTGCCGTTGATACCACTACGGCGTGATGTTGGTTCGCTGTATAGCAACTAGTCGCCATCTCCCCTGGCGCTTGACCCACATATGCGTGAACCTGCCCTGAAATGCGACGCCCGTTCCGGTCGTGGCCTCACGCCCGGTCACGATAGCTGCGCTACCATAGAATCGCACCGTCATCTCGGAATAGGTGTACGTCTCAGAGCGAGGAATCCAGCTATCCTTTCTGCTGGCGATGAAGCCGGTTTTGTCCCGAAAACTACCTGATGTTCCGATGAAAGTAAGATCAGCTGAAAGAAGTTGGTCGTAAGCGTCCTTATCGTTTTGATGTTGAGCCTCCCGCCATCTATCTTCAAGTCGCAGTATTTCCTTACGGGCCTGGATCGTATTTTGGGCCATCACACCGACCGGTGAACAGCAAAGAAGAAATATGATGACGGCACGTCTCATTTGAAATCGTCCTCGCTTAGTTTACTTAATAATCCTGCAAGTTAGGGCCGCTGAACGTTTGAGTTGCCGCAGCGGCGCGATTTCACAAACCTATCGCCGGACCAATTATGATGCGAAAAGCGATGAAGCCTCAAGGCGCAAGAGTAAATTCACCGCACTATCAGATCATTCCGATCTTCAAGGCGTACCGACCACACAGTCGGTCTTCCCACGAAGTAACGCGATCTTAGGCAACAGAACGATTTACAGCTTGACCGAGCGCACGGTTCCGTTGGGTGATGAATTGGACCATCGGTGAGGATAGCTTTGCCTTTCCTCGTTTTTAGGCGAGTTTTTGCAGATCGTGACGGTCGCGAATACAGATTAATTGCGCGAATCAAAAAATTTTGTCCACAAATTGGCCACAAACTTTTGGGGTGAACCCCGCGTTGGCGAGAGCAGAGGAAATTGGACCATTGAACTCTTCCGAGAAGTGGACTAGTGCGTTGTTTGTCAGTTGAAAATTGATTCTCGTAGGATGCGAATGATTGATGTCTTCGTGGTGATTGAAGGCGACAATTCGATCCGTTGACGCGGGCGATGCCAATCCATAGAATTTGGCTAATTCGAGAAACGAATTAACCACCGAGCCCAGCTGTCGTAACCTAAGCCGAGCTTGACTTCATCTGTTTCCCGACACGCGGAACATGGTAGGGCCATGTCTGGTTCCGAGAAGTTAATCGAGAGTCACCAAGCCAAGGCGGCATTTCGCGAAAGTGAAGAGCATTATCGTGCTGTAGCCGAGGCCGCCACGGACGCGATCATTACGATCGATTCAGACAGCACGATACTTGTCGTCAATCCCGCCGCGGAAAGGATCTTCGGCTACTCCACCGAAGAGATGATCGGCCAGCCACTCACCATGCTGATGCCGGAGTATCTGCGTCATCTGCACAAGGCCGGCATCACGCGCTACATGGAAACTGGCCGGAAGCATATTGGGTGGGCGGCAGTTCAATTGCCCGGCTTGCATAAGAGCAGCGCAGAGATTCCACTAGAAATCTCATTTGCAGAATTCACCAATGATGGACAACGGTTCTTCACCGGAATCGCACGCGACGTCAGTGAACGCAAGCGTCTGCAAGTTAGGCAGGCAACGTTAGCCCGCCATGCCGTCTTGCACGCCGAGGTTAGTGCCGCAGTTAGCGAGAGCGAAAAGTGTACGAGCGAAATGCTACAGATATGCGCGGTAGCTGTGGTCCGGCACCTCGATGCGGCATTCGCGCGTATATGGTTGCTCAATAACGAACAGAAGGTGCTGGAACTTGCGGCCAGCGCGGGACTCTACACTCATCTCAATGGTGCACATGCGCGCATTCCCGTAGGTAGTTTCAAAATCGGGCTCATAGCCGCCGTGCAGAAACCCCATTTTACCAACCACGTGCAGACGGACGAGCGCGTCAGCGACAAGGAATGGGCGCAGCAGGAAGGAATGATTTCGTTTGCCGGATATCCGCTCCTGGTTGAAGGCAGAACGGTGGGCGTCATGGCGATGTTTGCGCGACACTCTTTAGATCAGGACGCCATCGAAGCTCTCGAAAATGTAGCGCCGGTCATCGCCCAGGGTATCGAGCGTAAACGGACAGAAGACACCCTGCGAGACACGCAGAGGCTTATTCAGGCAATCTTCGATAACTCATCAGCCGTAATTCATGTCAAAGATCTGGATGGACACTTTGTACTCGTTAATCGAAAGTTTGAAGAAGTGGTAGGACTGCGGTCGCAAGAAATCCTTGGGAAGACTTCTTTCGATCTGTTTCCTCTGAATGCCGTCGCTTATGATGCCGGCGATCGTCAGGTGATTGAAACAGGGAATGCCTCGGAAACCGAGGAGGTATTAACGACAGATCGCGGCGATCGTGTCTTTCTTACCACGAAGAGGTTACTCTCCGACGAAAGCGGTAAGCCCTACGCTTTATTTGGAATTTCAGCAGAAATAACTGAACGCAAAAAAGCGGAGGCGGACTTGCGCGAGATGCAGGCGGAACTGGCCCACTTGAATCGAGCAATGACTGTAGGCGAACTAGCAGCTTCGATCGCGCATGAGATCAACCAACCGCTTGCAGCGATCGTGTGGAATGCGAATGCTGCGCTGCGTTGGCTAGCGCAAGATCCGCCAAATCTCGCCAAGGCGCACGACTCAGCAGAACTAATTATTCGCGATGGCGACCGGGCCAGCCAGGTGATTGCGCGCATTCGAGCACTGCTCAAAAAAACACCTCCGTCAAAGACCGTCCTCGAGGTAACCGAGTTGATCAATGAAGTCATAGCACTGACTCAGACTGAGATGGTTCAGCACAGCATCCACTTGCGTGTCGTGGTGGCAAACGATCTCCCAAAAGTACCTGGTGACCGCATTCAGTTGCAGCAGGTGATGTTGAATCTGATCGTTAATGCAGTCGAGGCAATGCTCACCATTGAAGATCGAGAACGAGCATTGCTGATCACGTCCCAAATTTTCAATGATAATGGTGTTCGGATCGCAGTGAGTGATAACGGACCGGGAATCCATCCGCAAACGGTCCAGCATGTTTTCGATGCTTTTTCTACCACCAAGCCTGAAGGGATGGGGATGGGCCTGGCGATCAGCCGTTCGATCATTGACGCGCACGGCGGCCGTCTTTGGATGGAAGCAAATGACCAGTACGGCGTAACTTTTCAATTCACGTTACCCATCGCCGCGAGCGATCGATGATGGCGACGAAAGCAACAATCTTCATTGTCGATGACGATCCCTCGATACGTCTTGCCCTCGAGAATCTTGTGAGCTCGGTTGGTCAGCCGGTAGAAACCTATGCTGCGGCGCGGGATTTTCTCCGTGACTGCCCTCGCAATCCCGCCGGCTGTTTGGTTTTGGACGTGCAGATGCCTGGACTTTCAGGATTGGATCTTCAAAGTGAGTTGAGCCACGCCGGCATTTATCTTCCGATAATCTTCATCAGCGGTCATGGCGATATCCCAACCACGGTACGCGCGATGAAAGCAGGAGCGGTAGAGTTTCTGACCAAGCCGGTTAGTGATTCGGAACTCCTGGTGGCAATCGATCAAGCACTCCAACGTGATCGTCTGGCCCGTGCAGATCGGGACGACATAGCCGAACTTCGCGAGCGTTATGATCAACTTACGCCCAAGGAACGCGAGGTGACGGCACTCGTCGTGCAGGGACTGCTCAACAAACAGATCGCGGTCAAGCTCAATAACAGCGAAATCACCATCAAGCAGCACCGCGGAAAGGTCATGCAGAAGATGCGGGCTAAGTCGCTTGTGGATCTCGTGCACATGGCCGAACGTTTGGGTATTCCCTCGGAGTCGCCTCATACCAAGGTCTGATAGAAAATCGCCTCGCCGAAGTTTAACCTCACGCCATCCCGAACAAGAGTTCTCAACGACAAGAAAGGGAAGGAACGAGTGAAGTATAAGCCTCTAATCGCGGTTGTGGACGACGACCAATCTGTCCGTGAGGCCCTGGACAATCTGATCAGTTCCGTTGGATTCGAAGTCAAATTGTTTGCTTCGGCTGAGGACTTTCTTGATTCAGATACGCCATCGCAAACGGACTGCGCCATCTTGGACGTGCGTCTGCCTGGGATAAGCGGCCCTGAGTTGCAGCAGAGGTTGGCGGCTGGCGGACAAAGCATTCCAATCATCATCATCACTGCACAAGGTGACGACAAGACTCAGGACGAAGCAGTTGCGGCGGGCGCAATTGCTTTTCTAAAGAAACCGGTTAGGGAAGAAGTTTTGCTGGCCGCTTTAGAGTCGGCTCTAAAGCGGTTGGCGAATGAGCAAGTACTGAGTTAGCCCGGCGAAGGAACTTGCAACATACATCTACCAGGTGTCCAACACCAGAAAGAGAGAGTGAAAATGAGCACGATCACAACGAAAGATGGAACGCAGATTTACTACAAAGACTGGGGCACTGGCCCGGTCGTAACGTTCTCACACGGTTGGCCGTTGAACGCCGATATGTGGGACGGACAAATGCTCTTCCTCGAACAGAACGGCTTCCGCGTGATTGCCCACGATCGTCGTGGCCACGGGCGATCGAGCCAAGCGTCCTCGGGCAATGACATGGACGGCTATGCCGACGATCTCGCTGCCTTGATTGAAGCCCTTGATCTCAAGGATGTCACGCTGGTTGGCCATTCCACGGGAGGCGGAGAAGTCGCGCGATACATCGGCCGCCATGGAACAAGCCGAGTCGCTAGAGCAGTTCTGATCGCCGCAGTACCACCGCTTATGCTGAAGACCGCCGCCAATCCTGAAGGGTTGCCGATGCAGGTGTTCGACGACCTGCGTGCGAGTCTTATGAAGGACCGCTCGCAGACGTACAAGGAGTTCGCACGTCCGTTCTACGGGGCGAATCGGCCGGGCGCACAAGTCTCGCAGGGCGTGCTGGACCAGTTTTGGTCCTGGAGCATGCAGTCTGGCCTCAAGAACGCGTACGAAAGTATCAAAGCGTTTTCCGAGACAGACTTCACCGAAGATCTCAAGAAGTTCGACGTTCCTACTTTGGTGCTTCACGGCGAAGACGACCAGATCGTTCCAGTGAAGAATTCTGCCGTAAGGTCGGCACAACTCATCAAGGGCGCGAAGGACATCTATTACCCTGGAGCGCCGCACGGCATCACCGCGACACATCAGGATCAAATCAACGCGGAACTGCTCGCCTTCATTAAAGGGGAGAAGTACCGTGTTGCCGACCGCTGAGCCGGAAGGAATCGACCAAAACCGCGATAAGGAGGTTTGAAGAAATGAAGGAATCAACTTTCGAAGGAGTCGGCGGACTGAAAATTTTCACTCGCTCGTGGCAGTCTGAAGGGAAAAAACGCGGCGTGGTCGTCATCGTCCCCGGATTTAATTCGCACAGCACGCAATATCTCTGGGTCGGCGAGCAATTCGCGGCGAAAGATTTGGCGGCCTATGCGATCGATTTGCGCGGGCGCGGGCGTTCCGAAGGTGAGCGTTATTATGTCGAAAAGATCGAAGACTATACCGACGACGTGGCGACGCTTGTCAGAACTGCGAAATCGGAGAATCCGGGTTTGCCGGTGTTCCTTCTCGGTCACAGTGCCGGCGGTGTCGTTTCGTGCATTTATGCGCTCGACCATCAATCAGAGATCGATGGATTAATCTGTGAGAGCTTTGCATACGATCTGCCGGTTCCGGACATCGTTCTTTCGTTTCTCAAGGGATTGAGTTACATCACGAAGCACACCCATGTCTTTACCCTGAAGAACGAAATCTTCACCCGTGATCCGCAGGTCGTCGAGTCGATGAACAATGACCCGCTGATTCATGGCGAGTCGCAGCCGGTGCAGACCGCGAAGGTGATGATCGATGCCGCTAGTCGGCTGAATAAAGAATTTCCCCTCATCAAACTTCCCGTACTCATTCTGCACGGCACAGAAGACAAGGCGACGAACCCGAGTGGTAGTCAGTTCTTTTACGACACCGCCGGCTCAACAGACAAGACTCTGAAACTATATGAGGGACACTATCACGATCTGCTAAATGATATTGATAAAGAAGTCGTGATGGCGGACATAAACGACTGGATCGATGCGCGCATTCCTGCAACACAAACCAAATCCGTGGGGGCGAAATGAGTACTACGAACTTGGGAACGCTCAACTCGACTCCTTCCATTGCGCTGCACAAAGAAGCCGAGGTCGCGTTGAGCACAATGGTTAGGATTGGGGCGGTTGGGGTTACGAGGCACTCAACCAGACTGAGGTTGCTGCAATCCTGGAGGAGTTTCCGCGGCTGGAAATGAAGAAACAATTCGCGCGCGCGGTCTGTCGTAACCTAGAGACACGTCCGGACACGACGTATGACAACTTCGCGCGTGATTTTGGCGAGCGCTTTGTAAGGGGCTACAAGCCGATGTCAACCGTGGACTATTTGCTGAACTCCCCGTTTAAGGGGTGAGGAAAACTATGATGAACAACATATTATCGCTGGTTCTACTCTTTCTCATGACGGTGACCGTAATGGCCCAGGAGCCGACAGTCAAACCGCTCATGTCGAAAGATCTCGTCGGTATTTCCGGTAAGGAAGTCTTGATGCTCACGGTGGAGTACCCACCGGGCGGAGCGGATCCCGTTCACCGACACAATGCCGAGGCCTTCGTTTATGTGTTGGACGGCTCAATTGTGATGCAGGTGAAAGGCGGAAGAGAAGTGACACTGACAGCCGGCCAGACCTTTTATGAAGGCCCCGACGATGTTCATCTCGTGGGTCGGAACGCGAGCGGTACCAAGCCGGCAAAGTTCGTCGTATTTCTGGTCAAGGCCAAGGGCGCTCCCGCGCTGGTGCCTGTCAAGAATGAGGAGGTTAACAATGACGAAGCAGTCAAATACTAAGATCGTAGTTATTGGTGGCAGTGGGTTAATTGGGTCAAAGGTCGTAGCCAAGCTCCATGAACATGGGTACGAGGCTGTACCTGCGTCACCCGCGTCAGGTGTAAATACCCTCACCGGTGAGGGACTTGCAGAAGTTCTTCAGGGTGCGTCGGTGGTGGTGGACGTGTCGAACTCGCCATCGTTCGAGGACACAGCGGTAATGAACTTCTTCACGACGTCAACTGGAAACTTGCTCCGCTGCGAAGCTTCCGCAGGCGTGGGCCATCATGTGGCCTTGTCCATCGTTGGCAGTGACCATTTGCCTGACAGCGGCTACATGCGCGCGAAGGTCGCTCAGGAAAAGTTCATCAAGGAATCATCGATCCCGTACTCGATCGTGCGTGCGACGCAGTTTTTCGAATTCTGGAGGGGCATAGCGGACTCCGCTACCGAAGGCAACATGGTTCGTTTGCCGTCTGTCGCCTTTCAGCCCGTTGCGGCCGAGGATGTCGCCACTGCCGTGAGCAAAGTTGCGATTGAATCGCCGTTGAATGGAACCGTCGAGCTGGCGGGACCCGAGCAGTTCCGTTTCGATGAATTCATTCGCCGCGGTCTCAGCGCTCGCAATGATCCGCGCGACGTCATTGCTGACCCGCACGCGCGCTATTTCGGAACTGAGCTGAGAGAGTGTTCACTCGTACCGGACAATGCAGCGCTATTTGGAGAGATCCGTTTCGAAGACTGGCTTAGTCAGTCTGCCAGTCAGATGGAGCCAACAAGCCGGCACTCGACGGTTGTAGCAACCGGTTCCAAAGGCGCGACCAATCCCTAAACGACGACGAATCTCCTGAGCGAACTGCGATAGCGTCCAAATGCGGTGGGTTAACAAAACCCCGCGAACAGAAATGGAGTTGACTATGAGTGAAGAAGACTTGGAGTTGCTAATAACACTAGACGATCCAGAGGGTGCCCCGGAAGATGATCGGTTCCACTTAGGGCAAGGCAGCACGATCAACCAGCAGCAAAGCCCTTGCACTGAACCAACCGTTTAGCCACACGATGATGTGTGTTTTGGAATCCACCTCACCTTGGTCCATGCGAGGAATGACTCGCTTACCGTCCAGCGGTCGATATGTCACCTTCAGGTGGTTGGGCCACGCTCCACGCTTTCAGATCACGCCATGCCTCTCCGCGATCTGTGGAACAGACATTTCCGCCAAAATAGGTTCCAAACCCTCCGTGGATGTTGTTTTTGGAATGGACATTTGACATTGCAGAAATAGCGGAGCAATGCGGCAATATCAAGCCGGATAGGGAAGTAATGCTCAGCTGATTTTTTCAGGTTGCGGCGAGATGAAAGCAATTAGGAAACACCAAGATTTAGTTGGCAATCGTTATTTAGTAACCGACCGACCACACGGTCGGTCTTCGTTATAACGGACGCTATCTTAAGCAAATTATCGATTTACATCTTGACGAGCGCACGGTTCCTAGGATGAAGAATTGGACCGCTGTAAGTAGCGCTTTCAACCTTTTGTCGTTTTTAGGCGGTTTTTTGCAGATGGGCACAGAGCTAAGAGTGGTTAATTCCGTCAATCAAAAAATTTTGTCCACAAATTGGCCACAGGACGAAATGGGAGCGTCAACGCCGATAACGGTAACTTATTGATGGATTGTAAGTTATTGGTCGGGGCGAGAGGATTCGAACCTCCGACCTCACGGTCCCGAACCGTGCGCTCTACCAGGCTGAGCCACGCCCCGACGTTTCGTGGATGATAGGCAAGCGAGCGATACCTGTCAAACTCGCCTCAGCCAGCCTTAACCGTCGCTTCATCAAGCAAACGATTGTCCGGATCAAAATCAATCTGCACAGGCTTGTCACGCAATGGGATTCGCTCGATATAGAGTTTGCCAGCCGGCTTCAAAACTACATCTCGCTTTCCCTTCGCTGTCGAAATCGTGATGTGAACCGGATCGACGAAAGCATTGCCGAGTTGAAACTGACTTAGCACAACTCTCAATTCCTTCTTCCCAAGCCAAAACCACTTCAACTCATACTGCGGATGCCCAGCGTCGTAAACCCAACGCGCGAAAAACGCGCGCAGGTCTTTGCCCGACGACTTCTCGAGCGCCGCGCGTAAGTCCTCGGTGCTCGCAACAGAACTCTTGTGCGCTTCGTAGTACGCGCGAATGCCACGGAAGAACGCAGCGTCGCCGAGGTTCGAACGCAGCATGTGCAAAACCCACGCGCCCTTCTGATAATTGTTTGGATTCAAAAGCTCCATCAGATTCTCGGTGTCGCGATCGTGGATCGGCGTGCGGTGCTCTTTCTCGTAATTAAACACCTGCGTGCTCGCGTCTTTCATGTACTGCTGAAACGCCTCTTCGCTTTCATAACGCTGCACGAACAAACCCGCGAAGTAAGTCGCGAAACCCTCACTCAACCACAAGTCAGACCACGTTGACTCAGTAACGGAATCACCAAACCACTGATGTGCGATCTCGTGCGCAATCAAAGTAACGTTTCCTGCCGGAACTCCAAACGCTTTACTCATCGCAGGGCGTGTCGGACGGTTGAAGATGGTGCTGGTGAACACGATCGCGCTCGAGTTTTCCATGCCGCCGTAACGAGTTGCACCGACAATCAACGCGAGCTTCTCGTAAGGATAGGGAGCGACGGTCTGCGTGAAGAACTCCAGCGCCGGAGCACCCGGCGAGAATCCCTTCTGCGCTAACTCGCGCTCCGACATAGGCACGTAATACGAAAGCGGCGTGATCGCGCCGCGCGCGGGCTCAACCTTCGCAAACTGGCCCACACCGATCATCATGCAATACGGTGGAATCGGCACACCTTCCGTGTAACTCCAGGTTCGTAAAGTGCCGTTTGCTGTCACATGGTCCAAGCGACCATTAGCCACCACCTCCTGGCTTGCGGGTGCGGTAATGTTGAAGGTAACCGTGGCTTTCGCAGACGGATGGTCCAGCACAGGAATCCAGTGATGAACGCGATTGGGCCAGTTGTCGCCCATGGCTTCGGGCTTGCCGTCCTTGTCGTTGGCGAGTACTAAGCCGTCTTTCGGTTTGCCGTGATAGTTGACGGTGAGTACGAGAGCATCGCCGGGACTTAACGCCTGTGGGAGCGCGAATAAAAGTTTACCGTCTTTGTGTGTGAATGGAACCGAGGTCGAATTGAGGGTGGCGCCGTCGATCGTCAGATCTCCGAAGTCGAGATCGATCGTGCGTGTTGGTTTGACGATCGAAACGTTGATACGAACGCTCGCGGAGGTGATCTCCGATAGCTGCTCGTTGAGCGCAATGTTGACGAGGTAGTGTATCGGACGCCACGTATCGATCAAACG
>DATEWS010000790.1:0-14372 GCA_035257785.1 Pyrinomonadaceae bacterium | reverse complement strand
AGGCTTCCGGTGCACGCCCGTGCCTGCGCCCGCGGACGCTAAGGTCCCACGCTGCCATTCATGAAGATTCTCGACGAACAGGAACAATTAAGAGAGGAACGACCCCGCGCGACGATGGACGCGCCGGAGATCTCAGTCTTTCTACCCGTCTATAATGAAGAACCTAACCTGCTGCCGCTGCACGACAAACTCGACAGGGCGCTAAAGGCACTCGGACGTTCAGCGGAAATCGTCTACGTCGATGACGGTTCTACCGACGCCAGCTTGAAAATCCTGCGCGAGATCTCACAACTCGATCCACGCGTGCGCGTCGTAGCCCTTAGAAGAAATTACGGTCAAACAGCAGCGATGGCTGCCGGTATCGATGCTGCGAAAGGCGACGTGTTGATCCCGATGGACGCAGACCTGCAAAACGATCCCGCGGACATCACACGTTTGCTAAATAAGCTCGACGAGGGTTACGACGTCGTCTCAGGTTGGCGCAAAAATCGGAAAGACAAAGTGATCACGCGTAAGATACCTTCAATGATCGCGAACCGTTTGATCTCGTGGATTGGCGGCGTGCCACTGCACGACTACGGTTGTTCGTTGAAGGCTTACCGCCGTGAGTCGTTGCAGGACGTTCGACTTTACGGTGAGATGCATCGGTTCATCCCCATCTACGCCGCGTGGGCCGGTGCGCGCGTCACGGAAATTCCGGTCGAGCATCACGCACGCACGATGGGCAAATCGAAGTACGGACTGTCACGCACGATCAAAGTCGTCTTTGATCTGATGACGATCAAGTTCATGGCTTCCTATCAAACAAAACCGATCTACGTGTTCGGTACATTTGGCATGCTGGCGTTTGCCATCTCGATCCTCAGCGGACTCTACGCAGTTTTTCTTAAGATCTTTCACCGCGCTGACTTCGTGCAGACGCCTTTGCCGATCTTGAGCATCGTCATGTTCGCGGTCGGCGTTCAATTTCTGCTGATGGGACTGCTTGCAGAGATGCTCGTGCGCACCTATCACGAATCACAGGCCAAGGCGATCTATTCGGTGCGCGAACGCCTCGGCTTTCCGAAAACCGATCGTAACTAAACATTATGTGCGGCATTACCGGTTGGGCCACTCTCGATTCTCACACTCCTCCTCCTGACGGCGGCAAAGATTTACTGCACGCGATGTGCGAGCGGATGGTCCATCGTGGTCCTGATTCTGAAGGACTGTACGTCACGAACGGTGTGGCACTCGGAATGCGCCGGCTCGCGATCATCGATCTCGTCACCGGCGAACAACCGGTATTCAACGAAGACAAGACAGTCACGGTAGTTCTCAATGGCGAGATCTACAACTATCGCGAACTGCGCGACGATCTCGAAAAGCGCGGGCACTCGTTTCGCAGCGCTTCAGACACAGAAGTCTTGCCGCATCTTTACGAGGAGTACGGCGACAACATGATCCGCGAACTCAACGGCATGTTCGCGTTCGCTTTATGGGACAGTCGCAAGCGCCGTTTACTAATCGCGCGCGATCGTTTCGGCGAAAAGCCGCTTTACTGGGGCGTGTTCGACAACACACTGCTGTTTGCTTCGGAGCCGAAAGTTTTGTTGGCCCACCCGTCCGTGAAACCGGCGCTCAACCTCCAGGCTTTGCGACAGTATTTGTCGTTCGACTACGTGCCCGCGCCGCTTTCGATCTACGAAGGCATTAACAAACTTCCGGCCGCGCACAAACTCACGCTCGAAGATGGTCGCGTAAACGTGGGGAGGTATTGGCGACTCAGTTACAAGACTACGCAACCCGTACCGACGGAGGACGACGCAGCGCAACATCTGCGGGAGTTAATGGCGGATGCGGTACGGATGCGTTTGGTTTCAGACGTTCCGTTGGGAGTTCTTTTGTCCGGCGGCGTCGACTCGTCGAGTATTGCCGCCCTCGCCGTCGCAGCCTCGTCCGAACCAGTCAAAACGTTTTCGATTTCGTTTGCGGAAGCATCGTTTGACGAGTCAGCGTACGCGCGAAGCGTGGCGAAGTTTCTCGGCACGGACCATCACGAAGAGCGTTTGAGTGCAAACCTCGCTGCGAATCTCGTCAGCGAGATCGGGGCGTGGATGGATGAACCGTTCAGCGATCCTTCGCTCGTTCCGACGTATCTTTTGTCGCGCTTCACTCGAAAGCACGTAACGGTCGCGCTCGGAGGCGACGGCGGTGATGAATTGTTTGCGGGATATCCGATGTATGCCGGCTTGCGTTGGGCTGAGTTCTACAAACGCGTGCCGCCGGCGTTTCGCTCGGGGATTATTGAACCATTAGTCAAACTGTTGCCGGTCAAAACGAAGAACTTATCCTTTGACTACAAGGCACTGCGGTTTATCACGGGAGTGAAGTACGACGCCGTCGTCCGCCATCACGTTTGGTTTGGATCTTTCACGCCGGAAGAGCAACTGGCTTTGCTGACACCCGACGCACTCGCGGCGAGCGACAGTGAGATCTACGCACACGCGCGCGAGATCGCGGCAGAGTGCGACAACGAAGATCTGGTGACGCAGATGCAGAGCGTCGACACGCGTATGTATCTCGCGGAAGACATCCTGACGAAAGTCGATCGCGCGAGCATGGCTGTGTCGCTGGAAGTGCGCGCGCCGTTTCTCGATCCGCGCGTGGCGGAGTTTGCAGCGTCACTACCTTGTAACTACAAGCTGCACGGTCACAAGACAAAATACATCTTGAAGAAGGCGGTCAAGGAACTGTTGCCGCCGTTCGTGACGCGACGCGGCAAGAAAGGTTTTGGCGTACCGGTGGCGGAGTGGTTGAAGGAGAAGTTGCGGCCGCTCGCGCGAGATCTGTTGTCACCAGAACGTGTGCGCCGCGCAGGTGTGTTCAATCCCAGTTTCGTTGCGCGTTTGCAGGATGAACATGAACGCGGCGTGGCCAATCATCGCAAGCTGCTCTGGACGTTGTTAATGTTCGAGCTTTGGCACGAGAGTTTTGTCGAAACACCACGACGGATCGAGACTTCTGTCGGAAGCAGGGAAGGTTGATCTGTTTCAGACCGCATACGACGAACTTCTCTCCTGGTGCCGCTCGCGTGACTTTGCCGGACACGATCCGTTCGATGCACTGAACAGCACTTTGTTTCAAGCGACACCGCTGGCCCAATCTCGCAACGCTCGCTTTATCTTCACTCAGCTCGTCAAACGATTTCCAATTGATGTTCGCCAGGTTGTCCGCGTGCCCGCGGAGCGCAACGCGAAGGGAATTGCATTGTTTGCACTCGCGCTGCTTGCGAATTATCGAAGGGTGAAAACTGAGGAGTCGCGGCAGCAGGCGAATGAAATGTTAGCGGCACTGTTAGCGATGCAGGTCGATGGATACGCTGGCATATCGTGGGGCTACAACTTCCATTGGCAGAGCAGGAATTTTTTCGCGCTGAAACAGATGCCGACAATCGTGGCGACGGCGTTTGCGGCACGCGCGCTTGTCGAGGGTGGTTTACACAAAGAGGCGCGCAGCGTCTGTGAGTTCATAGAAAAAGAATTACCGCGGAGCGTCGACAACGCGAATGAGGTTTGTTTTAGTTACGCGCCAAACAGCAACACGCGTGTTTTCAACGCGAGTTTGCTGGCCGCCGAAGTGCTGGCGAGTGTTGGTAAGTTGACCGGCGAAAGTGAACTATTGGATCTTGCGGAACGTGCAACTCGTTACGTTGTCAACAACCAGCGCCCCGATGGTTCATGGTTCTACGGCGCCGATCCAAAACAGTCGTGGATCGATAATTTCCACACTGCCTACATACTCTTTTCCCTCCAACGCATAATCAACTCGTCCTCGTTCGGCTCAGTGTTTCAACCAGCGCTGGAGCGCGGTTACGAGTATTGGAAGAACAACTTCTTTCTTGCGGACGGGTGGCCGAAATACTACGATCACAACCCTTATCCAGCGGATGCGCATGCAGCCGCCAGCGCGATCGTTACTTTCCTCGAGTGTCGTAGTCTCGACAGTGATGCATTGAAGATGGCCCGGAAAGTTGCGTCCTGGACGATTGAGCACCTGCGCGACAGGCGCGGTTTCTTTTATTATCAACGACGACGTTTCCATACGATTCGCAAACCGTTCATGCGCTGGACTGAAGCGTGGATGCTTTATGCGCTGGCGCGTTTGCTCGAAGAAGAACAATGCCGATCGCAGCAGACGTAAAACTTGGTCGCGACGTGCGCATCTTCCAGCCCGATCTGGTCAACCTATATGGTTGTTCGATTGGACCAGAAACGAAGATCGGCGCGTTTGTCGAGATTCAGAAGAATTCGAGTATCGGCGCGCGCTGCAAGATCTCGTCACACAGTTTTGTGTGCGAAGGGGTGACGATCGAAGACGAGTGTTTCATCGGTCATGGCGTGATGTTTACCAACGACATTTATCCGAGCGCCGTTAACGTTGACGGCACGCCGCAAACTGAAAGCGATTGGCAAGTGGTGACAACTACAGTCAAGCGACGAGCCAGTATCGGTAGCAATGCAACGATTATTGCCGGCGTCACGATTGGCGAAAGTGCGTTGATTGGCGCCGGCGCGGTCGTGACGAAAGACGTGCCCGATTTTGCTATCGTTGCGGGTGTACCGGCGCGCGTGATTGGAGACGTTCGAAAAAAGCGATGATCAGAGTTGGTGTAATTGGCTACGGTTACTGGGGTCCGAACCTGGTGCGCAACTTCATGGCGGCGCCGGGTTCGGCGGTTACAAGCGTCTGCGATTTGCGACAGGAGCGTCTCTCGTCCCTGGGTAAACTTTATCCGGGCGTGAAGACGTGCAGTGATTCGAGCGAGCTGATCAATGATCCGCAGATCGATGCAGTGGTCATCGCCACGCCAGTTTCGTCCCACTTCGATCTTGCGATGGCGGCATTAAGGGCCGGCAAGCACGTGTTGGTTGAGAAGCCACTCGCCGCAAAATCGGATCAGGCACGCAAACTTGTCGATGAAGCTGCGGCGAGAAATCTTGTGCTGCTCGTGGACCACACGTTTGTTTACACAGACGCCGTGCGGAAGATTCGCGAACTGATCGCGTCAGGTGAGCTCGGCGAGATCTACTACTACGACGCGGTGCGCGTGAACCTCGGCCTCTTTCAACACGATGTCAACGTCATCTGGGATCTCGCGATCCACGATCTGTCGATCATGGATTGTGTTTTGCCGTCGAAGCCGGTTGCGATCTCAGCAACGGGAATCAGTCACGTACCCGGCCAGCCTGAGAATGTCGCGTATATTACGCTCTTCTTCGCGAGCGCTCAGATTGCGCACGTTCATGTAAACTGGCTAACACCGGTGAAGGTGCGTCATACGTTGATTGGCGGCAGTGAGAAGATGATCCTCTACGACGATCTCGAGCCCAGTGAAAAACTGAAGGTCTACGACAAAGGCATCAACATCACGCCGGGGCGTCCGGAAGATGTTTACAAGATGCTGGTCAGCTATCGTTCAGGCGACATGTGGGCGCCGCGGCTCGACAACACCGAAGCGCTCCAGACCGAGGCGCTGCATTTCATTGACTGCGTCGAAAATAACAAGCAGCCCGAGACGGATGGACCAGCAGGACTGCGCCTCGTAAACATGATCGAAGCAGCCGAGACTTCTCTAAGTGATCGCGGCAGGTTGGTCGAGATCCAGTGGTGACAGCCAATGCGTCTCTGGATCGATCTTGCAAACTCTCCTCACGTTCCGTTTTTCAAAGCGCTCGCCGAACGCTTCAAAACAGAGGGGCATGAAATAGAAACCACGGCGCGCGAGTTTGCGGAGACTATTCCGTTGGCGCAAGCCGCGGGGTTTGCGCCGCAGGTTGTTGGTGAACATGCGGGACGGGCTGTATCAGCGAAGGCCGGGGGATTGATGAGTCGAGCGTGGGCGCTGCGGAAATGGGCGCGCGGCCGCAGGTTTGATCTCGCGATCAGTCACAATTCATATTCACAAATCCTCGCGGCGCGTGCGTTACGAATAAAGAGTGTGACGCTGATGGATTACGAACATCAGCCGGCGAATCATCTCGCGTTTCGGTTTGCGTCGCGCGTTATCGTGCCGCGGAGTTTTCCGGCGCAGAGCCTGAGGCGTTACGGCGCGCGGGCGGGAAAGGTGCGGCGCTATCATGGGACCAAGGAAGATGTGTATCTGGCAGACTTCCAACCCGATCCGTCGTTTGCGGCGCAGTTGTGTGAGCTTGGTGTCAAACCGGATAATGTGCTGGTCCTGATGCGACCTCCGGCGCACGATGCGTTGTACCATCGGTTTCAGAACACGTTGTTTGATGAGGCGTTGACGATGCTGGCGGCGAAAGAAAATGTTCGGATCGTTTTGTTGCCGCGAAATGAGGTGCAGCGCGCGGCGTATGCGGGGAAATCGGTGATCATTCCGGCGAGGCCGTTGGATGGAGCGAACTTGATAGCAGCGAGCGATGTGGTGATTAGTGCGGGCGGAACGATCAATCGCGAGGCGGCGGCGCTGGGTGTGCCGGCGGCGAGTATGTATGCGGGTAAGTGGGCGGCGGTTGATGAGGGGTTGGTCCAGGAGGGGCGGTTGCGAAGGATTGCGAACGCCGCGGATCTGAGTAGCCTCGCGGTCGAGAAGAAGCGAACTGCAAGCCCGCGACGCTCACGTGAAGTTATCGATGAAGTTGTGAGGCTTATCTTTGAGTAACCGCGGATAAACACGGAAGAAATCCGGATTTTTTCCGTGTCATCCGTGGCTGAAATTCTCGTGCAGGCAGAAAGAACGCGACAATCGATGATTGATCCAAGCCTCGTGCGTGTTCCCGGACGCGCGCCGAGGTGGATTGTGCCTACGGTTAAGATCGCGTTGGTGATCGCTGACGCGCTGATCGCCGTGTCGTCCTTCATGCTTGCGTTCTATGTTCGTGAAGGAGTTTCAGTGTGGAGCGCGCGCTTTGCCCCCTACGCCGCGCTGCTCATGTTCGTGGTTGCGATCCGGTTATTGAGTTTTCGTTATTGCGATCTCTATCGCGTGCGCGGTGAGTTCTCGTTTGTTGACGACGGCATTCGAATCTTTAAGGCCGCCGCGATCGGTTCATTACTGATCGTCGCAGTCGCATTTTTGTATCGCGGCGGTTTTCAGTTTCGTGCCTTCTCATACGCGCGGGGCGTTTTCGTCGTCGACTTCTTCTTCGTACTAATCGGCGCCGGCGCGCTGCGATTTGTTATGCGATCGGTGCAGACGTTCGTTCGCAGTCGCCAGATCAACTTGATCCCAACACTCGTAGTCGGCCGCGGTCCGGAAGCGTCCTTATTCATACGTGAAATGCGCGAGCGCCCGTCGCTCGGTTATCGTGTCATCGGCGTCGTCGATACGAAGCACGGCGACACGCAGATGTCCTACGAAAACGTGCCAGTCGTCGGCACTCTCGAATCGCTACCGGAAGTCATTCGCGACTCCGGCGCCAACGAAGTAATAATCGCCGACCCGCAAGTGAATGGCGACGCGTTATTCGAAGTGATGATACGCTGCGGACGCCGGCGCGGCGTCGAATTTCGGATCGCGCCCAGCCTTTTTAACTGCCTGCCACGCAAAACCGAGATCGATCAAATCGGCGTACTGCCGATGATTCGACTTTTTCGTGAACCGCTATCCAACGGCGCGCGAATTCTAAAACGCACGTTCGATCTAATCTTCGCCGCGCTCGCAATCCTACTGCTCCTACCGCTTTGGCTCTTGATCGCGCTACTCATCAAGCTCGACTCAAAAGGCCCGGTGTTTTACACGCAGGAGCGCGTCGGCATGGACGGCCGACTTTTTCTGCTGTACAAATTTCGCACGATGCAGGCGAACGCCGACGCCGAGCTTCATCGCGAATACCAGCGCGCGTTCATCGCCGGGCGCGCTGAGGCAAACCTAGGTAACGAAACTAAGCCGACTTACAAACTGCTCTCCGATCCTCGCATCACGCGCATCGGCAAACTCCTGCGCCGCACGAGTCTCGATGAAGTGCCGCAGTTACTAAATGTCTTGTCAGGGGACATGAGCCTGGTTGGACCACGACCGCCGATTCCATACGAAGTTGAGGCCTACGAGTTATGGCATCGCAAACGACTCGACATGAAGCCCGGACTCACCGGACTGTGGCAAGTTTCGGGGCGAAATCGGTTGCCTTTTGAAGAAATGGTGCGGCTCGATTTGTTCTACATCGAAAACTGGTCGCTGCTACTCGATCTAAAAATCATTCTTCGCACCGGGTTCGTGATGCTTGCCGGTGAGGGCCACTGATTATCGCTACAGCGGGGGCGAGCCCCTCTTCCTGACTTGTTCTAGCCGAGTTTGTTGAGGGACTTCACAGTCATAGCTAGAACAGGTCAGGAAAAGGGGCGAGCCCCGCTTCTTATTTACTGGGCTAGTCCGGCCAGTGAAACCTCGAGCAGAAGAATCTTTTTGATCCCTTTGTAAAGCGGTTCGATTTCACAATTCTCAGTCAGAGCGTGTGAGTCGCTGCATGGACCAGCGCCAGTCGAGATCGAGTTGATGCCCTGCAACAGCGCGGCGCTCGAGTTGTTTGAACCGGCGTTGCCGATCGGCGGATCAAAACCCATCGCACGATGCACCGCTTCCGCGATCTTGACGAGGTTCGACTCGCGATTCCCGGGCAGCACCGCCGCAGGCGACGCGGAGATGATGTCCGTCTTCACAGTCATTCCCGCCCGCTTCGCCTCTTCGTCGAGAATCATCGCGATCTTCTTTTCGAGATCCGCGATAACGTCGTTGTTCGTGGAACGCAGGTCAACAGTGAACCATGCATCCGAAGCCTTTGCATTAACCACTTCCGAACCGCCAAGCATCCCGATGTTCAGATTCGACGACGGACTCGTCGGAACTTTCAGTTCGTAAATACGTGCGATTGCGTGCGCTAGTGGTAACGTTGCAGAGTACGGCGGAGTGCGCGACCGCGTGTGACCGCCTGGTCCAATAAAGTGATGGCGGTACCAGTTGATGCCGATCCCCGCATAAGTGAAACCTTCGTAACCACCGTCGAGCGCGATGTAGTAATCGACCTTGCCTTTGTTATCTTTCGTATACTGCTTCGCGCCGGTCATGCCGGCTTCTTCGTCGGTCGTGAAGACGAAAACGAGGTCGCCCCTGGTTTTTATCTTTGCGGCATCGAGTGCGCGAATCGTTGCGAGCAGGGCTTCGATGTTGCGGGTGTCGTCGCCGATTCCGGGTGCATAAACACGTCCGTCGCGAACAGTGGCCTTGATCTTCAGACCGGGTTGAAAGACTGTATCCAGGTGTGCGTCGAAGACAGTCACTGGACCACCGCCGGTGCCTCGGCGCGTGGCGATCAGATTTCCGGCGGTGTCGTAACGAACGTCGAGCTTGTGTTTGCGCAAGAGGCTTTCGATAAACTTCGCGCGTTCCTGTTCCTGTTTTGATGGTGCGTTTATTTCCGTGATCGCGATCCACTCGCGGAGTATCTCGTCGCGAGTCTTGTCGATGTGATCGAAAGCAGCCTGAACGCGTGCGTCGTCTTGAATCGCTTTGACGTGATCCGTTGGAGAGACTGTTTGCGATAAGGCAACGGTTGACACGACCAAGATAAATAGGATTGAGCGCATTGAAGTCCCTGATTGAATGGAATAGAAGACCGTCAGCATTCTAATATGCCCCCTATGCAGATTTCGACCGCGCTGGAGAGAGCAACTATTGGCTGCCTCTTTCTCATCGCCTTGTTTGCGCCTCATTCAATTGCGGTGACGCAAGCTGCGTGGTTATTGGGAATGGTGTTCTGGCTCGCGCGGTTCGCAATCGACCCGCGTCCCGTGCTCTCACGCTCGCCGGTCGATTACGCACTACTCGGCTTCTTCGTGCTCAGCGGGATTTCCGGAGTGTTCTCTTACAACCCATTCATGTCGCTCGGAAAGATGCGCGCGGCGAGTTTGTTCACGATCGTTTACCTCGTGGCCCAGAACGTGCGCTCATTGAAACTGGTGCGACTCCTGGCACTGACGTTGATCGCGTCGTGCATGATCAATGTTTTTCTGACTGCGGGCCAGCTAGCGATCGGCAAAGGTGTGAAGGTGCAGGGCGTCGCGCCGTCGAGTCCGTTAGCGAAAGCAGTGTTTCGCACGAGGACTGTAAACAAAGCAGCGCCGATCGTGAACGGCGACACGATCTGGCAGGTTGATGGACAACCAATCGGCAGTCCTGAGGAACTCGCCGCAGCACTCGCTGCGGGAACGTCACCAGCAAAAGTAAGGATCTATCGCGTTGAATGGACGCCTGAGCTCGAAGTTCCGCGCGGAGAGTTGTTGCCGGGAGCAAACAGCCTGGTCCAACTCGGTATCAGTGGTTGGTCACGTGGACGCGATTGGCGCGCCACCGGCTTCTACAATCACTGGGTTACTTACTCAGAAGTGCTGCAACTGATCGCCTCGCTTGCGCTGGGAATCTTTCTCGCTCTGAAGCAGAAGAAGAATCTGACGGGCGTGTTGCTGCTGGTCGCGATCGGCGGACTTATCTTCGCGCTCGGGATGACAGTGACGCGTGCCTCGTGGGCAGGTTTCGCAATCTCCGCTGCGGCGATGCTGCTGCTGACTTCCTCACGTCGCACGATTCTCATCGTCGGCGCCTGTGCACTGCCACTCGTGCTCGCGAGCCTCGTGTTCTTACAGCAGAAACGCAGCATTAGCTTCTTCGACAAGTCGGACCAATCGACGAGCTGGCGCGAGACGGTTTGGGAAGAAGGATTCACGCTGCTGATCAGTAAACCGCGTCATCTTGTTTTTGGCGTCGGCATGGATTCGATCAAAGGACACTGGCGCGAGTGGGGATTGTTTGACAACGGTCGCCAGCCCATCGGGCATATGCATTCGAACCTGTTGCAGATCGCACTCGAACGAGGCGTGCCGGCGTTGATTGTCTGGCTGATCCTGTTAGGCGTTTATGTTCGCATGCTCTGGCGAATTCAGCGGCGCGCGGGGATTGAGGACATCGCACGCGGAGTAGTCATCGGGGCACTCGGCGGCACGATCGGGTTCTTCGCGGCCGGTCTGGTCCATTACAACTGGGGCGACTCGGAAGTAGTCACCGTGTTTTATTTCATAATGGGTCTGTGTTTGGTAGTTGAATGGACCAATCAACGGGGCACCGATTCACGTGTCCGCACTTGAGGGATGGTGGTAGCGCTCAATGTCGTCGGCGTCGTAGGAGCCGGTATGAGCGCAGGTTGAACACTCAACGATGTAAGTCGCTTTGATCTTGGCTTCACCACGCGAGAGGTCGGCGAAGAGAATCTCTTTTTGGTGGCAGTGTTCGCATGTGAAGCGAAGATACCACTGTCCGGGGGTAAGGGTATGCATGCAGTCGGTCCTCGAAGTCGATTTCTCTATGGGCGAGAGGAACGGGGCACTACAAATGTGGTGCTCTTATAAAGCGAGAGGGCTTTGGGCGTCAAGAAAAAATACGGCTTATAGGACTATTGGACCAAGATGACCTATTTTTTTCGGGCGCTCATCGAGACAATTCGTTCGATGATCTTTGGATCGTCCGGCAGCAACCCGGATTTGGGCAGTCGAGGAGTGAGCGTGATCCAATTCCGATCCATCGCAAACACTTTGCGGAAGAGCGGCAGCGACTCTTCGACCCGGCCCATGTTCACGAGCGCCACTGCGTGCCAGTAGATCATTTCCGCGTTATTCGGCACGAGCTTCTCCGCCGCGCCATACTCACGCAGTGCGCCTTCGTTGTCTTTCTTTTCAACTGCCAGGTCACCGGCGTTCATGTGGTTGTACGCGCGCTGCAACCTCACCAGGCGACGAAGCTCGAGCAATGGCTGCGGGCTGTCGTCAACGCGTAAATCGAAGGTCCGATCCTTCCACGCCTGTCCGGTCGGCTTTCCCGTTACGACAATCAACGCCGCTGACTGTCGTCCGCGAATGTCGCCGCCCGCAGCTTGCGCCGCATCGAGTGCAGCCAGCATACGCTCGGCCAGATCACCTTTTGTAGTTTCAAAAGCGTGCGCCATTGCGGGCCAAATCTTATCGTTGAGCATCAAGTTCGCCTGCACGGAAAAGTCTTTGCCAACAATGTGGCCGGCGGCTTGAATATCATTCTTGCCAGTCCATGCATCGACTCGACCCTGCGCATCAATCATCGCCACTTGACGAACTTCGCGGCCTTCATCCTTCTCGAGCAACTCCTTCAACGTGTCAGGCGCACTCTTTCCGCCGCGCATTAAGTCGAGCCCGTTCTTCCCATAACTCGGATCGACAAACGACTGCGTCGCAACTGCGCCAACACCCGCTTCAGCCCAAGCCACGATCGAGCCAACCGAAAACCAGTGTGACTGAACGGCCACACCCAGCTCGCCTGTCGCAGGATCACGACAAACGATCGAGAACGTGTGAACGGGTCGCACGGGGATCGTTGGTTTATCCGATGCGATTCCCACAACGCTTACGTTCGAAACGACGAAGGTGAGCAGTAACAGAAAAATTAAGCCCGCGCGCATAGGTTTCCTCTCACGAGACAAACGGATAGATGGGTGTGTTGCGAAAGATCCAGAACGAGAGAATGACGAAGAATATTCCGTAGATGTACGACGCCGGCAGCATGTTGTGGCGCGGCACTCCACCGCGCATAACGACGACGCTATAGCGAAGCAGTGCAAACAATAAAAAAGGTATCGCGATTAGCAGGAGTGGATTGAGTTCGAAACCTGCGAGGAAGTGACCGTGCAGCATCTGGTGCATGGCTCTCGTACTGCCGCATCCGGGACAAGTGTACCCGGTCAACAATCGAAACATGCAGGGAGGAAAGAAGCCTGTCTTGCCAGGCTCAAAGAGAAAGAGGTAAGCAGCGCCTGCCAGTAATAAAGACCAGATTGCGATGACAGTTGAGCGCCGGTACATCAGGTGCAGTGTTCAGAAGCAGGAGCACTGTGCAGGAGCAGGGAAGATGGATAGTGCTCCTGCACACTGCCCCTGCTCCTGAAATTAGAACCAGCCCTTTTTCCCCTGGATGTAGGTTCTCACAAACTCTTCGTCAGACTTGGTGAGATAAATAATCCCTTCGATGATGCTGAGAATACTCGACGCGCCGCACGTCACGATGCCGATGCACAGTTGAATAATTCCCTCGGTCGTGTAACCGAGAACAAATTTGTGTACTCCCAGCCATCCGACCAGAATCGCACAAATGCCGGCGACGATCTTCTTGTCAGCTCCCAACGCTTTCCAATCAGTCATCGCGCCGGGATTAACAGACTCCATTGGTTGATAGCCGGTGTTGACGGCAGTAAGCGGCGCCTGGCAAGTCAAGCAGTATTGCGCCGCTTCATCGTTGATGGCTCCGCATTTTGTGCAGTATCTGGTCATCTTCTCCGAACCCTCTGTAATAATCCTATCCGCAAAGTGTCTCCGCTATGAGTTGCTGAGAATACTCAGACCAACAATTCCGGCTCCGAAAATAAAGTAGCAAAGCCAGCCCACGACACCCAGGCCGATGAAGATGTAACTGAACATCTTCGCCTTCTTTGACGCGTCCATCGCTCCTGCGATATCGCCCGAAGCTACTTTTCCATTTACCTGGGCTGCGAAAATGATGCTGATGATTCCCAGCGGGAAACAGCAGAGCGCCGAAATGATAGCCGGGATCAAGTAGTTTGGCACTTTATCGTGTGTACCCGGCGACGGGGGCGGGGGAGTCCATTCTTGAGCCATTCAATTTCTCCTGATTCGGAATATTCTTCGAAGTTCTACATTCCGCCAGCGAAGTCTTGCGGCGGCGGTGGCGGAGGCGCGTCAGTACGTTTTTCAAAAATCGGCACGGCGATGAGCCCACCAATTACGGCAAGCACCAGCAGAACAAGACCGCCGACTAAGCCGCTCACAAGAAACAACAGGAAGCCGGTAAAGGGAAGCTGTACATTCATCCGCGCCATCATCTCTTCCATCTGGGCGCCGCTGATGAAATACGCGATTGGCACGCCTATGATCAGGTAAAGCAAAGCGCCGATCACTCCAGCCAATCCGCCGAGCATTGCTCCGTCTCCCGGGTTGATCTTGGTTGGCGACGACTTCATGTACAGAAAACTTGCTAAGCCACCGCCGCCAATACCCCAGATACAACAGCAGTAGTTAACAACAGGAATCGCGGAGAGTAATCCGACGATTAAGCCCCCCAACAGTGCCGGCTTTAGTTTGTTCATTGGGTTTGCACTCTTTCACACCGAAAGTAGTTCTAGCACCAGACTATGTGGATGTTTGGAATGGCCGAAGCGCCCTGCATAACTAACAAAGAGGGCAGGGATTGTCAATAAAATTAGCCGCAAGGCGCTGGTTTTCTCTGCAGTTCTCTGCGGCTCTCTGCGACCCTCTGCGTTAGAACACTACTTAACGCA
>DATEWS010000789.1:0-10975 GCA_035257785.1 Pyrinomonadaceae bacterium | reverse complement strand
CGCCGGCGCCTTCGAAACAATTTGCGCCGTCGTAGCCGATGAGGTCGATAACACTCGTACTGGAAGGACAGGTGCCGGTCAATGCGATCGTGTTACTGACGAGGGCAACTTTACCAGACCCTGCGCCCATCGCGATCGAGCCGTTGGCATCAGCCGTTGGCAGATCAACCGTGCCGCCTGCGCCTGCTGCTTCTTTGATCAGGTAATACTGTCCGGGTTGAAGAGTAAAATTGGTAAGCGGAGTAACGAACCAAGACCCTGTCGTTAGTGTCGCCGACGCGTATTGCACCGACCAGCCATTCAAATTGATCGGCGCGCCCGTGTGGTTGATGATCTCGATAAAGTCGTTCTTCAGCGTTGCGCCGCTATTGCCGCCACCACCGTAAACCTGACTGATCACAACACTACCCGGCACCGCGGTATTGCCTGCGACGGTGAAAGAAAAACTGGCGTTGGACGACATGTTGTCCGGTGGATCATTCACGTCCTGATCAGTGACCTGAGCGGCAAAGACGGTGACGGTACACTGCTCACTGGCAGCAAAGTCGTTGCTGGGATCGATTATGAAAGTCGTAGGACCGCCGCTAACCGACGTGTCACTGACTTGACGTGTTCCGCTGCTCGGACATGCGATTTGAAACCAATTACCGCTGACGCTGACGTTCTCGCTGAAAGTTATGCTGATGTTGGAGTTGGCGGCGACGTCGCTCGCGTTGTTGGCGGGAATAGAAGAGGCGACAAATGGCGCCGGGTCCGTAACGTTACCCGTGACGTTGATGTCATCGATACCTACCCATTCATCACTACCCACTGCGTCGGTCGTGATTACACGAACCTGCACGAGGGGCTGGTTATCCGCAGCCGCGGGCAAGGTGGCGCTGACGGGAGTGACTTTTGTCGCTAGGCTTGGACCATCAGTGGCATCGGCAACGAAGCCCGCCGGAACGTTGGTGAAGTTTCCGCTGGACCCGACTCGAAATTGAAGCGCGACTGGTTGAATCGCGTTGTCGGTGGAACCATCGATGTCGCGCAAGTTGTAAGCGACGTTGATCGAAGAGAACCCGGTCGTATTTAAATGAAACTGGATATAAGGCGCGCGAGCCGTTCCTGAACCCTGCAGGGCTACAACAGGATTGGTGATATGGAATTCAGCAACACCGCCCGTCGTGAATGTATTCGGATTCGTCTGATTTGCGTTGACGTCGACCACAGTGCTTTCAGCCAGCACGGTTTGCGGATCGACGCCCGTACCGCCTGTCAAACCGTCGCCGCGGAATCCAACGATTCCGGGAACACCACTCCAGGTATCGTCCGTCGTGATGAGTCCTGTGTTTGTCCAATTTTGAGAGAAAGGAAGAGTTTGCACAGTGCTGTCCGCACTGACAGAAAAGCAAACGATGATGACGAGTAGTGCGACAGTAATAGTCAGAGCTGTTATGACGTGAGAACGGTTCATTCGGGGCATAGATTTCCTCTTTTGGTTTAAAATTATTTGAATCTCCGCACGTTAATTGATGAGGAATACCGGAGGTAAAACTCGAGGCCGGTAGGAAATTGTGGGAGCCTTTTACCAGTTTCGTATGGGCGGGTCAAGCCGCGAAACACCCGTTCATAAACGGTTAACCACGGGTTCTCGCGAACCGCCACCCAAGGCGTCAACGGCGCGAATGCGAAGCGACAATCGGAGCGCCAACGGCGCGAAATGCGACGCGACAATCAAAGCGCTAACGGCGCGAAATATGATAGCCAAGGGCAAGCGCGAGCGGAGCAAGCGCGTCGCCCCTGGTCAGCAACCACCAAATAAACGTCAAGGCCTGAAAGGCCGAAATAGTATTCCGCCCTTTTCAGGGCTGGTACGACGCTTTTTTATGAACGTTACCAGGGGCGACGTCCCGACAAAGTCGGGACTTGCCCCTGGCTATTATATTCCGCGCCTTTGGCGCTCCGATTCACACGGCGCGGCTTTCTCATTCCGCGCGTTTGGCGCTGCGATTCAGCACTGTTTCAATCGCGGACTTTACGCTTTCGTACGAATTATCCGCGAGGCGCTTGCCGTTGAGGTAGAGCGTGGGGGTGCCGTTGACACCGAGCCTGTGCCCATCCACCACGTCGCGTTGAACCTTCTCGGCAAACTTGCCGCTATCAAGCGCTGCATCGAACTTCGCGCGGTCGAGACCAACCTCGCTCGCATACTGCCTCAACTTGTCAACGCCGAGCGCAGATTGGTTACGGAAAAGCACGTCAGCATATTCCCAGTACTTACCCTGCTCGCGCGCGGCTTCAGCAGCTTCCGCAGCCTTGCGCGCATTCGCGTGCTGTGAAAGCGGGAAGTCGCGCATCACCAGGCGCACACGATCGCCAAACTCCTTCACGATCCGATCGAGAACCGGATGCTGCAACGCACAACTCGGACATTCAAAGTCGCTAAACGCAACGATCGTGACTGACGCCTTCGCGGCTCCCTTCGCCGGTTGATCATCCGTCGCAATTGAGAAAACGGGCGACTCAGGTGCGGTGAGATTTATCTCGATCTTCGACGCCTTTCGCAACTGATCAGCGAACGCAACAGTCGCTTCATCTTCCTTGCTCTCCTGCATGTACCCAATGATCTGAGTCTTGAGCTGCGCAAACTCACCGCTAATCCGATCTTTGTTTTCCTCGTAAAACTTCTGCGCCTGTTCGTCAGTCACGCGTGGCACTTTCGCGCTAACCTCCGCATCGAGCAACGCTCGTGTAGTTATGCCTCTCTTCTGCGCTTCCTGGCCGAGCAGCATGTCGTTGACTTTCAACTCGAGGTCCTGCTTACGCAACGTGTAAGCCTGTTGCTGAACATTGAAGATCAACGGGCGCAAGCTGTTCTCAACATCACCCATCGTAATCTGCTTGTTGTTCACCACTGCCAACACACGCGCGCGATCAGCGTCGCTCGACGGTGGCGCCGTTGCCTTCGCGACAACCTTGACCTGGGCCGCAGCTCGCAGTCGCTCGGCTAACTTTTGCGCCTGCTCCTCCTGTCGCTGGTAACGCAGGTATTGGAGGATGTCATTCTTCGCATCCTTGAATTCAGTCTTAAAATTGGCCTTGTTCTTTTCGTAAAAGGCCTGCGCGTCGGCTTCGGTCGCTGGTTGGACCTTGGCAATCACCTCGTCTTTAATAATTTGCGAAGGTGTAACTCCGCGTTTCTTAGCTTCGCTCTCGAGCAGCATCGAATCGATCTGTAGATCGAGTTCACGCTCGCGAGCTTCGATGACCTGCTGCTGCAACTGCTGCACGCGAGTTTGCGTTTCCGCACTCAGATCCTGCTTCGTGATCTTCACTCCATTTACCACGCCGAGTATTTCCGGAAGCGGCTTATCCTCGCACCCGCAATCCGCAGCCTTTTGCGCGGCGACAGGCGCACCAATCACAAATGTAAGGAGAAGGACGAATAAAAGTTTTTTCATAAATTCCATTTCATCTTGTTAGAAATTAGTTGTTGTTACTGACCCAGCCACTCGAGACGAATTCTCTTTTTGCCGGATCAATCGAAACGACGTAAGCACCCATTGCGCCTACGCGACGGTTTGGTCCAAAAGTAATGCTTGGGGTCACTCCGGTGTCATACTCGTAAAGACCCTCAAGCGCGGTGATCAACTTTTCGCGGCTCAAATCTCTTCCGGCACGTTTTAAGCCTTCCGTGAAGATCTTCGCGGCAGCGAATGCATTCAACTGCGATGCAATGTGTCGCGGCGGGAACTTGTATTTCTCTTCGAGGGCGCGCAACTCGGCCAACCCTTCAGGCCCGACGTCACTGGGCAAGCTCGGGAACGAGAGGAAAACATGGTCCTTAAAACTCAAGGGCACAGTCTTGACGAGATCTTTTTTCGCTAGCGAGCCGAGCAGAAAAACGTGCGGCGTCCAATTCGCGGCCGCGGCCGCATTGATGAACGACTCTTCGCCGTTCGCGCTAAGAAAGAAGACAGTTTCAACACCCTCTGTTTTCAGGGCCGCTGCCATCGCCGCAGCATCAAAAGTTTCACTTGCAAAACTTTTCTTAGTAATCGAACTCCAACCCATCGTCCGAGCCTGATCTTCGATTGCGGCGGCAGCTGCGAGCGCGAGCTCGTTTTCAGAATGGACGATAGCGAGTGGTGACTTCTTCAACTCAGGCTTTCGCGCTGCAAAGTTAATCAGCGCGCGCGCCTGTTGACCTGCGCCGGGTAGCAGGTAAAAGAGATTGCGATTGTTCTGAGCGCTGGTTTGCGTCAGCAGTGTCACTGGTCCTATGAAAGGCACTTCAGCATCACGCGTTACTGCGGCGAGCTCTTTATCCGCGCCGGCGCTCAAGCCGCTCACGATAGAGAAGACTTCACCTACATGTGCCTTCGTATTCGCTGCCGTTTCGGCGGCGTTGGAGCCTGCGTCGATCGTTTGCAACACGATGCGACGGTTATAGATTCCGCCTTTGTCGTTGACGTTGGCGAAATACGCAGTCAACACATCCTTCATCGCCGCGCCGATCTCGGCGAATGGTCCATCTTTCGGCAGGATCGTCCCGACTGTAATAGTTGTTTCGGTAAGACCCGGATCACGGTCATCTTCGATGCGTTTGAGATAAGCGATGAGATCGGCAATATCTTCCTGCGACATGTTGTAGCGCGGCATCGCCACAGCTAACGGGTTTCCCGCGGGATCTATGCCGTTGACCAGCGCGCGCGTAAACAACTTCTCATCAAACGCGCCGTGCGCGCGTCCCGACGGATGCGTGTGGCCGTAGGGCTTGATCATGTTGGTCCACGTCAGATTTCCCGCAGTCACGCCGCCTTCGGTTTTGCCTTCGCCGCGGAGCCCGTGACAGCCGGCACACGGCATCGTCGACGGTGGCACGTCGACATCGCCGAGCATGGCAGTGATTTCTTTTCCTGAAGGACTCTCACCGCGCAGGTAAAGAGCCTTGCCGCGTCTTTCCGCCGGCGTCAGACCACCCTCCTTAGCTGGTGCGGGTTGCTGGGCCGTTGCGAAAAGACCACACGAAACCGTGAGCACGAATGCGATCGATAAGACGAGGGACTTACGTTTCATTTCGTACCTTTGTCGTTAACGACGCTTTCGACAACCTGCACGAGTTCGGCGACATTCGCCATACCAAAGGCTTTCTTCCACAAACCCGTTGGCTCGTTGCCGATGATGAAAACCGTCGTGTGATCGTCTTTCTTCTCGACATACTGGCCGAGCTTGTAGAGTGCCCAATCGAGGTTCTCTTTCTTGCCGGTTAGAAAAGTCCAGCCCGCACCGGCGTGAAACTTCTTCGCGTACTCTTTAATACGCGCGGGCGTGTCATTCTCTGGATCGACTGTGATCGAAACGAGGAAAACGTCGCGACCGACGCGATCACCGAGAGCTTCCTGAATCTTCTCCATGTTGCGGTTCATCGGCGGGCACACCGAAGTGCAGGTGGTGAAGAAAGCGTTGACTACGACGGTCTTGCCTTTGAGCACGTCCGAGTAAAAGCGCACTTTCTTGCCGTCCTGGTTCGTCAGCTCGACATCAGTGAAGTACTTCTCGGCGGCCGAAGTCTCTGCCGAATCTTTCGACATATGTGAATGATCGTGCGGCGCCGGTGGCGGCGTCACGGGTTTCGACGCCGTCGTTTGCGCCTCGGCCGTTGTGAAAACAGCGATTGTAAGTATGAGTAGTATGAAAAATTGTTTTGGCATTAGTTCGATACCTCAGCGGTCGTACTAGAGTTCTTGCCTGCAATAGTGTCGTTGATGATTTGCACTAACTGGTTTGTGTGCGCGAGACCATACGTGCGCGTCCAGTTGCCGTGGGCGTCGTTGCCGATGAGGACTGTGGGCGAATGATCTTCGCGGCGCGCAAACGACGCGCCTAAAGCATTCAGCAGTTCGTCGATCCTGGGTTTATTTCCGGTGACGAAGGTCCAACCGTCACCGGCGTGGAATTTCGCGCCCCACGCTTTGAGACGTTCTGGTGTATCAGTCGCCGGATCGACGCTGATCGAAATGAAGCGAACGTCGCGACCGACTTTGTCGCCGAGCTCTTTTTGCACGCGAGCGAAAGTTGCGCCGAGCGGTGGACATATCGTCGTGCAGGTCGTGAAGATGAAGTTGATCACGACTGTCTGGCCTTTAACCAGATCCGTGTAGAAGTGAAGCTTGCGTCCGTTTTGATCTAGCACCTCGACATCGGGGATATTCATTTTCGAAGATTGCCCGAACGATACTTCTGTGAGCTCTGTTGGTATGTCGACTTCGTGCGACGCGACACTCTGTTCAACCAGCCGTAGCTCCATGCCGCACTTCGGACACTTGCCCTTCGACTTTGATTTCACGTCCGGATGCATGGGACACGAATAGGTTTTTTGGCTTTGCGTGGTCTTCTTTGCCTGCGCTTCGCTGTGGTTATGCGCCTGCGCGTGAGCTGGAATAAACGCCAGCGCGCAAACGAGCATGCTCAGAGTCACACTGAACGTCACGCGATTAATTTGCTTCTTCAAATACATATCTCCTCCACTTTGTAGTCACTGTTGGACGAGGTCAGTACCGTAACGCGGTAGCGTCGGGTCGGACATGGTCCATAACAATGCAAGAATATTGCGTGCGCAAGAATCACCCGACGCTACCGCGTTACGGTACTGACCTCTTTAGTCGTTGTGGTCTGTAAAGTCAGGTGAGGGAACTGTCTGAAACTCACGCCCTGCGATCGGCTTTCGATAAAGACGAAGTACAACCCGGCTTGCGGGACCTTTATGTCGAGCTCGTAAACGCCATCGCCGACTGAACGAGCGAAGTCGCGTTTCTGCCAGATGCCCGACGCCAGCATCGTCAACACGCGCACGTCGTTCACATCGCTCTTCGCCTTCGACGTCGTTGTATCGATGAGCTTGAAGCGGAGCTTGTAGTTTTCACCGACGCTAAGTTGCTTATCCTTGTTCAGGTATTCGATCCGGACCGCGACTTTCTTTTCATGAACAACATCGGGATTCGGCTTTGCCTCGGCAGTGAAGCAGTGCGCGATTCGCGGCGAGTCGAGCAGGAACGCAACGTCGTAGACACCGCTCTTCGGTAATTTGGTCGTCGTTGAATAAACGCCTGAAGTAACTTCGCGCAGCGATCGATCAACCACCATCACCGCACGAGGTTCGCGACGGTAGTTTTGAAAACTACCCATCGGCGCCGCCATGCCTTCCGCGTAGTAATAGATGACGCGATCAGCCGCGTTCGCGAGTAGCACCGAGTTTCCTTCCGGAGCAGCCACCATCACATCGGCGATGCTCGTCGCTTCTTCAGGCGCCGCCTGGCCGCCGGGAAATTTCGCGATGTCGGGTTGGCCCGTCAACGTGCTCAGGCGAATCATGTCGACTTCGGTCGAGCCGGTCGCGCGAACGTAAGCGAAGACGTCGGTGAAGGCGACTTGATCTGGACCTTTCGCAACACTGATCGTATGTGCGAGGCGATTCGTCGAAGCGTCGAAGACGTAAACGACGTCTTCTTTCGGGTTGGGTGCAAACCCCCAACGATCACCCGGCGCGAAACGCACATTTCGAATACCCGGCTTCGCTTGCAAGCGCGTCGTGATCTGCTGGCTGCGCGTATCGACAACCGTGATACTTCCCTCAACCTCGTTCACGAGATAAAGCGCGTTGCCGAGTGAGGAGAAAGCCAGCGACGTGGCGGGTGCTCCTGTCTTGAGATCCTTGACCTTCGCGAGTTTCTGAACGTCGATAACCGAAAGCGTGCCGTCTTTCTCGTTGGTGACGAACGCGAACCGGTTGTCGTTAGTGAAGGCGAGTTCGTGATATCCGTTTCCGGTTGCCACCTGGCCCACCGCTTTCAACGTGGTGGTATCGATCACCGTGACACCCGCGTCGTTACCGACCCACAGGTATTTCTGATCGGGTTGCAGTCGAACACGCGACGGCTTCATGCCGGTATCGATATTGGCGACGACTTTCCACGTGCTGGTATCGACTACAGCAACCTGGTTAACGAGCGGCATGCTGACGAACAGCTTTTCATCGGTGCTCTTCTGGACCCAGTCTTCACCAGGGCTCTTCAGCATTACGAGTGTCAGCAGTTTGCTCGAGCCAAAACCAAGGAGGGGATCGATCACTGAAATGTTGGCTTCTTCGTTCAGTGCGAGCACGTAATACGTGTTGAGATCCACGTCGGGACGTGAACGAAGACTGCCCTGGAGAAACGATTGGATGTTTTCGCGGCACGTCTTCTCATCCGCTTCGCCTTCTCGTTGTGCTAACCAAACCGACGGCTTCACTCCAGACAGCGGAGTCTTGCTCGCTTTGTCGTGAATCTTGAAACGAACCGTGGCTTCTTTGGCCTCCATCAACTCGGATTGCTTTTCGATCGGCTCGATCGTGAACTCGACCTCGAGCCCTTCGCGCTCGAACTTTTGTGTAGCCGGTTTTTCCTGCGCCAGGATCGGGACTGCTGCAAAGAGAAGCAGCAGGAGTTGGAACAATAGGGTTTGTAGTGACTTCATGATTTTTAACGGGTAATCGCTTTCAAATCTCGCATCGTGCTACAGAATGTTCTGACTGACACTGCCGCGTCGTTGGCATAGTCGAGGATTGCAGTACGCAGTTCCGGCGACTCGTGAAACATGAAGAGTGTGCGACCGTTGTTCTGCTTGATGTTCTCGATCGCAAAGCCACGACAGCGTAGAAAGCTGGTGAGCGTCAGATCGGTGGTCTGGTACGTCTGGTTCGATCGTGTGGAAATCTGGTCTGTAATTGGGTTCATCGTTATTTGCTCGTTTTGAAAGTTCATCGACACACACCTCAGTTCGCTGAGTGACGGGCCTGTTCACGAATTACGAACAGGCCAGTCAAACCCAGCCGGGAAATGTTATTTAAATAGTGCGAACTGATTAGTGAGTTACGAAAGTTAGTTGCTGCAAGGAACGCCCGTGCTTTGCGCTTGCAGTTCGTTGAGAGCTGCAATAATGGCATCGCCATCGCTCAGGAGCTCTTGTCCGGTTGGACCGAGTGTCGGATCCTGGTTGAGTTTGCCGGCACTGATCATGTCGTTCACTTTCTTCTGGAAGTCTCTGACTTTTGTGATCGAGTTGCAGAACTTACCCTGGTCGAGAGTCAAGGCAACGCCGTCGAGTTGGCCCAGAAGACCGGGACGATCTTTCGTTTCGGCTTGCTTGCCGGTGATGGTGATGACCTGCACTTTGCCTTTGAGTTGTGTGATCATCGATTGTACTTCGCTAACCGTTGTAGCCTGCGCAACAGGAGCGGCGACGAGCATGGCAACGGCGAATAAGACAGCGGCGAACGAGAATTTCTTCATCATCGATTTAATAATTTCCTTCATCTTGTTGAGATAGTGGCGCAGCTTGAGTGCGCACCATCCCTTGAGCAAGGACCGTGCCTCGGTGCTTACCTTCGAAAAACCGCATATTAAGAAAAGAGTGTGTTACATGGTGGAACAGTGAGGTAGAGGTTTGCCACAACATAGATCACGCAGAGCGGGGGCAAGCCCCTCTTCCTAACTTGTTCCAGCTACTGTCTCGAACCAAACGATAGAACAAGTCAGGAAGAGGGGCTTGCCCCCGCTCGTATCACCTTACTGCGTTACACGGAAGATGCCCCACAGCCCGTTGTCGAACTGGAAGGACGACTGCGTGCGATACAGGTAATCGCCCGTTACACCTCGCGCTCCGCCGGCGCCATTCACAGGAACAACGTCCATGTGATTTGACGCGCCGTGACCCTGCTGGCCTCCCTTCCACTCTGATAGTGGATTGTTGCCAATCTGGGTCGAGTTGTTGATGTAAGGCTCCTGCTGCCAGACGTGTCCATGAACCTGGAACACATTGTTACGCGCGTGACCATTTGCATTTAGCACGCGGAAACGAACCGCCGTTCCGGTCTTCGCCGTGAACACAGGAGTTACAGGGTCGCCGCCAACCTGTGCGTTCGACAGCACGTTGGTGAAATCGAAAGCACGAGTTTCCTCGAGCGGAAGATCAGGCTCGTAGCCCATTCGCTTCCACATCGGTTCGCTGCGATAGTTGAGTGCCTTCTGACCGGAGTCTTCAGCATCCTCTTCGCCTGCAACGTTCGGCACTGCCGCCGCATCACCCTGCAAGTCACCACGACGCATGTTGATGTCGGTCTGGAACTGAAGGACAAATTCACGGAACGAGCTGCCGTCGGTTTTACTGACGGTTGCCTGCGCGCGCGAGTTCGCGTCTTCAATCCAGGTTGCACCCTGCGGTTCGATGATGAGTGAACCGATCGCGCCCTTGTTCGAGTGCTTGATCGGGTCTGACGAGATCAGGTTGGTCGCGCCGAACTCAATCGGAGTTGCAACCTTCGTCGTACCGTTCATGCGGATGTCGCCCGCGTACCACTTGTACTTGACGGACTCGCCCGGCTTCGCAGTCTGACGTCCATCGGGAGTGTAGGATTCAGGGTTACCGACAACGTTGAAGCCAACGTTGGCGCCATCACTGGACACCACATCGTAGGCTACGAGCTGCGGGTGGAGACCAACCTGATTGGACGGCTTCACCTGGTTCGCATTGAAGCCTTCGATGATCATCGGCAGCGTGTTCCAGCCGGCGAGATCCGGAACGTTGGCCGGAAGTTGATTGAACAGCGTTACCTCAATGCAGTCGCCGGCGTTGGCTCTCAGCACGAGCGGCTCGACGGGCACGCCGGCTTTTAGTTTGCCGGTCGCAGCGTCGATATCAGTCGTGCGTACATACATGATCGCCGTCGGGTCGTGCAGTTGGCCCCCCTGGTTCGTGCGGTTGTTGTAAACGAGCGTTCCGCCAGGTAGCGCATTCTGCGCGGCCACGGCCGTCACGCTGAACTTGCGGCTCGGCGCCGCTGCCGGACAGGTGCCGTTGAAGTCTTTCTTGTTGACAGCAGCCTTCGCCTGGCCGGTCGGGTTGTTTGGTAACAGTTGAAGGTCAGGCTGGAGGCCGGCGGCGCCGCGATAAG
>DATEWS010000788.1:0-7174 GCA_035257785.1 Pyrinomonadaceae bacterium | reverse complement strand
AACACCGCCACGCCTACGGTCGACGCACCAGGAACATACCACCTCGTAGTGACAAATCCGGCGAACGGCTGCTTCGACTCTGACGATGCAGTGGTTACGTCGAATGTAACTCCGCCTTCACTCAGTATCGAGAAGAAGAGCGCGAATGAGAATGCGCAGTCGGTTTCACTCGGGTTTGTTGGAAGTGCGCCCGCAGGGGTGACATTCCAGTGGCAGTCCTGTGTGGCTAATTGTGGAGTGGATGCGAGTTGGTCCGCGCTGAGCGGTCAAACAGGATCTACGCTGACGTTCTCAAACTTCAACCTGGATACAGCCGAATCGATCAGCTTCACCATTGCGTCAGGCAACGGCGCGGGGACTTACAACGCGTTGTTGCAAATCGTCAATCTGCGTGTGGCTGGAACACAAACGAGTAATGGATGTTCGGCTAATTCCAATGGGGTAGCAGTGAAGAAACTAGCGGCAGTCGATCCGTAAAGAAAAAGGGTAGTGGTCGCAGTCGATTTCGTCAGAGGGATTGTCTGACGACCACCGGGGCGTCGGCCGGGTTTCTACCTGGTCGGCGCTCCTTTACTCGCTTTACCGATAGACAGTTATCTGCGGTGACGTACCAATGTTACCTGCTCGATCGTAGGCTCGGCAGATCAACGTATGCGGGCCAGTCTCTCGAGAACTCCAGACGAAGTACATGTTGCGCGCAGTTGGCAACAATGTTTGCTTCAGTTCTCCATCAACGTACAGCTCGTAACGATCGATGCCGCCGAGGTCAAAAGAGTAGAAGATAATTTTTGTCTTGCCTGACAAGGTGCTGCCATCGGTTGGCGTGATGATCCAAATCTCGGGCGGAGTAGTGTCGTCCGCTTTGGTTTGCGCAAATATCACCGGCGCAAGCATCAGTGTCAAACAGGCAATTGCTAGAACGCGTTTTAACAAATCATTGGTCATCAAGCATTTCTCCTTGTTGTGGTTATAGTTTGAGCGAACCCGAACGTGGTCCGGTGTTCACCCATCGAATATGGGCGCACAGGCATTCGGGGTGCCTGAGGAATGTCGGGGTTTTGTTTACGTGGAATGCGCTTCCAGATTTGGTACTCGATGTGTTTTGCCGCTGTTTACGTCAGAAAGCGCAAAAGTCACTTTACAACATTTCAGTCAAATCACAAGCGCAACGTCGCCTGCGGTTGACAAGTTCACGTGGGTGAAATGCCTCATTCTGCTTCTAACTCTTTCTTTTTCAGACTGTTTGCCCCTGTAGCCGCGAGGCTGCACCACTCCCGCCATTTGACAACCACTCACGACAAAAAGTAATTCCTAAAGGCATGAATACCAGCGTCGCCGCTGATCTGCCAAAGGAGATGCAGCCGCATCATTATCCTATTCTCTATCAGGTTGAAGAGAGGCACTGGTGGTACGTCGGGCGGCGGCGAATCATTCAGTCGCTCGTAGAGAACATTTGTAAGACATTGAACAATCCGAATCCGAGAATTCTCGACGTCGGGTGTGGTACGGGTGCGAATCTCAAGATGCTCGCGACACACGGGCAGGCAGAAGGCGTTGACATCTCTCAACAAGCCGTTGACTTCTGCCGCGAGCGGGGTTTGGACTCCGTGAAGCTGGGCGCCGCAGAAGCCCTGCCATACGAAAACGATTCGTTCGATTTAGTCACTGCACTCGATGTCGTCGAACATCTTGACGACGACGTTGGCGGACTGCGAGAGATGAGACGAGTTTTGCGTCGTGATGGACGCCTGCTGCTGTTTGTGCCGGCGTTTATGTTTCTCTGGGGTGTTCAGGATGATGTGAGCAACCACCGGCGTCGTTACACGGTGCCGAGTTTGTTGAAGTCAGTGGAAGCGGCAGGGTTTTCCGTTGAGTGGTCCAGCTACGCGAACATCAGTTTTTTTGTTCCGGTGCTGGTGGTGCGTTCCGTGATGCGGTGGTTGCGACTGCGCGCGGATACGGAGTACGGAATCAACATTTCGTTGATGAATGGACCATTCGGTCACTTGTTCGCTGCTGAGCGTTTCGTTCTCAATGGTGGAAGACTTCCGTTTGGAGTCTCAGCAGTCTGCATCGCGCGGCGAGTAAACTAACCACCGCGCCAACGGCGCGGAATATGAAAGCCACGGGCAAGCGCGAAGCGCGTCGCCCCTGGTAACGTTATGAGGAGATGCCCACCAGCCCTGAAAAGGGCGAAATAACTATTTCGGCCTTTCAGGCCTTGACCTTATTTGCTGTGCGTTGACCAGGGGCGACGTCCCGACAAGTCGGGACTTGCCCCTGGCTATTATATTCCGCGCCTTTGGCGCTCTTCTGCAGCGACGAATTCTTCCCGCTATCATATTCCGCGCCTTCGGCGCGGAAACAATTACTCGACGGCGGAGCGAGAAGAAAGGGAACGCGCTTTTGCTTTGTGCTTCGGTGAGAACCTGTAGCGCAAGAGATTCGAAGTGAATTCGAGGATCGCTTTCGGCTTTACGAACGAACCTCTGTTGTCATTACTGGAAAAATGGACCGGCGTTTCGCCGACCTTCAACCCGAGTTCACGAGCGCGGATCACGATCTCCGCATCGGCAAACCAATCGTCCGACTCGAGCTGTAGCAGTTCATACTTGTCGCGCCGAATAATTTTAGGTTTCGAGTTGATGTCGCGGACCTTGAATCCGAAAAGCATGCTGAAGATCGCGTTGTACACTGCGGAGATGAAGCGTCGATATAGTCCATCGTCTCGTATGACGCGATACGTTTTCGTTAAATCCAGATCCTCCAGCTCACATTTCAGCAGGCACGCGATGATCGACTCGGGCGGAAACTGCCCGTCGCCGTCGATAACTCCGATGTACGTGCCGCGAGCGGCGTCGAGCCCCATGCGCATGTCCCATCCCATCATTCCCTGCTTGGGCCGGATTACCGTGCGGATGTTGTCTGAGCCTGCGGCGAGTTTTGTAACAACTTCGGGTGTTTCGTCGTCGCTTCCTTCGATGTAATTTCCGACGAGCACGAGCTCCCAGGAAAAATTGCAGCGCGACAACGTTCGTTGCAAACGTTCAACGAATGGAATGATATTCTGACCGCTGCGGTAACAGAGTACCACTAGTGAAAAGTGGGGATCGCTCACGCGGCGATGTTAATACGTATTCCAATCTGACTGCAATCATGCGAATCCTCGTCACGGGCGCCTCGTCGCCGCTCGCTGTTGGCGTGCTGCGCCAGTTGCTTTTGAATAGCGACTGGGAGTTTTGGTGTGGCCGTCACCGAAAAGACGTTCCGCTTGTGGATCCGAGAGTGCATGTGGTCGACCTGGACCTCGAATCCGACGTGAATCGAACTTTGTCGCGCGCGCAGTTTGATATGGTCATTCACTTCGCCGGGGCGACTCACGCGCCGGACGACGAGCAATACTGGAAAGTTAATCGCGACGGAACAGTTCGACTCGCTGAAGCTGCGCGCGCGAATGGTTGTCGTCGCTTCGTGTACATCAGCACTCGTTGCGCGACGCACGGAAGTGGCGCGTATGGCGAGTCAAAACTTGCGGCCGAGGAAGAACTTCAGAAGATGGAGTGGAAGAGTTTACTGATCATTCGCCCGGCCGAAATCTATGGCAGTGGAAGTAACGAGGGAATAGATCGCATGTTGGCGATCGCACGCAAGTGGCGGATCGTGCCGGCGCTCTTTGGTCACTCGAAGTTGTTGTTCGCTCCGATGCATGTTGATGACTTCACGAAGGTCGCGGCCCAATTGATCCAACAACACGACGACGGAGTGAGAATTGTAAACGTGTGCGGTCCTGAAGATCTAAACGGAATGGAACTGGCCAACCGCATCGGCAAGCGTTATCGCGCACTTCCGTTGCCGATGTGGTGGCCGGTCGTGGCTCTTGGTCTAAAGGGGTTGCACAAACTCGGATTTGATGTCGTCAAGCCGGATCAGTTGATGCGCTTAACCGGCGAGAAGACGGCGAGTGCGAAGACGAATCCCACGTCAGCGAAACGCTTTCCTGCGAACTGAGGACATGTCATGCCCATTAACATTAAGAAGACCGATCAAACTGTAGAGTTCAACAACGCTGATGGAAAACCGTGCGCGACGTATCACTACACAGATAAGTTCAAGTCATTTTTTCGCGGCCTGTACACACCGGGCGGCAAGAACGTTGTGGCGCCTCCGCCGCGCGAACATCTGCACCACAAAGGACTTCAGTTTGGCTTGTGCACATCTGTAGCGAACTTCTGGGAAGAGGACAAGACGAGCGAGCCGCCTGACAAGCAACTCACGATCGGCATGCAGCACAATACACAGCTCGACCTGTTGACCGGCAGTGAAATCGGGTTCACACAAGTGATTGATTGGCGCACAGACACGATGAGTGTGTTGAGCGAGACACGCACGATCTCAGTTCAGGAAAAGCCCGGCGCATACGTTTGGACATGGAACACTAAGCTGACCGCGGTCGCGGCGGGCGTGCAGATCGTGAGGAGCGTGTGGAGCGCGCCTGGTTACTGCTATCCGGATTATGGTTACTGTGGCCTTGGACTCCGTCTCGCTGCTGATGTGTTCCAGAATGGCAACGTTGTGCCACCTCAGCAGTGTGGCAGCGCACCTGCATGCATTTCTTTTCAGGGCAAAGGAGCAGCGGTTACGTTTGAGCAAACTGCCGAACAGGGCAATGCACTCTTTGTAACCACATATCAGAACGCTTATCCGTATGGCCCAGGCGGACCTGGCTTCGCGTTTCTGACGTTCGTACCTACACCGCGTGATCTCAAGAGTCTTGAGCTCAGTTATCTCGTGACGGTGTCAGACATCTGAGGTCTAAAATCGCCAGCGGACTCCTCCCTGAAGCGTTGAATACTTTGTGTTACCGCCGGCACTGAAGACGTGAAAGTTGTACGCGGCTGTTATCCCGAAATGCGGCGTAGCTTCGTACAAAACTCCGCCACCAACATTACCTCCGAAATGCGTTGTCGCAGCGTCAGTCACATAAACTCCGACACCACCATTGACGAACGGCCGAACCTTGCTCGACTCGTCGACTAAATAGAACTTCGCGTTGCCTGACACCTGGTAAAGGTTGGCATTGTCGCCGAAGAAGGTCGAGAACCGGTGATAACCTAGAGTACCTTCGGCCGAGAACTGCGGCGTGATCATGTATTCCAATCCGGTGTTGAGACTGAAACTCGGATCGACAAAAATATTCAGGTCTCCGTGCGGCACTGTGACGCCGACATTTCCGAAGACTGCAAACTTGCTTCGATCCGAAGCAGACTGAGGAGAACTCGAACTTGTGCTCTGAGCCAGACCCGCAATTGCAAGCAGCGGAATCAAGCTCACAAGCAGAAGAATCTGAAGTCTTAAAGTTTTGAGGTTTCGCCGCGTGAGTTTCCGGTGGTCCATATTATGTCCTCCAGTTAGTGACGTTGGTCCAGGGAGCGAGTGCCCGGTAAGCTACTATCAATTGGTATTAAGATCAATGTCAATTCGTTGATTGCAGTGGCGCAGTTTGATTTGGGTACGGGATCAAAAAGAATATTGTTGTGAGATTTAAAGCAGTAACCCAGGGTTTTCGCTGTGCTCAAACCCTGGGCTGCAATTAGCGAACGCCTTCGGCGTTATTTCCGGTCGAGTTGGCCCACGAGTGTCAGAAACCAAGCTCGATGAAGATCCAGTTGTGATCGGATAGTCGAACACCTTGATCCTCCGGAAGATCCCATAGTTGAGTAACATCAGGACACTGCTTGTAATTCCCTCCCGTCGTCAACGTTTGAGTACAAGTCGCACGACCATCAGGAACCGAAATCTTGTTCAGTGTTATCGAACCGTTATTCGGTTTGTACAGGATGAAGTCTATGCGCCGAGAATCGTGTGTTCGGGTGTTCGTGCCGAGAGGCATATCGGCAACCGAATCCTGATCTCTGTCTCCCCAGTTTGCTTCCGCTACGGAATTCGTTAATCCAGTTTGCCACTGGTCACTGAAGCCTGCTGAAGTGAACAAGTCAAACTGAAAACCCGAAGGCTGTTTGGGCGTGTCTGTCGTGAGGTTCAGGTCTCCGAGGATATACACCGGCAGACCGCCTGTGAGTGTGCTGTCGATCCAACTCAACAAGTCCTGAATCTGTGCCACTCGTTGCACTGATTCTGTCGTGCCGCTGTTGTCTCTGCAAATTGAAGGACACAGGTGAACACTCACAACATAAAACTGTTTAGAGTTGAAACTGAACTTGGCTGCTACAGCGCTGCGACGAATATCCGTAGAACCATCATAGCCGACGTTGGATGAACCATTCGCCAAGTCACGATAGTACGTTTGGATTTCGCTCAGGGAATTCCTCGCCCAAATAGCATTACCGTCACCCGTAGTAAGGTAGTGCTCGCGAAATATGACTTTATGGAACCCACCGGATTCAAAGGCCGAATCCCAATTCGGAATATCTCCTTCCGAAACTTCTTGCGCAGCAACCAGATCACTCGTCGATGTAATCAGGTTTGCCTGTGAGTCGTAGTGAAAAGTCTCATTCGTAGATTCACCGTGCTGTAAGTTGGCGGTCACCATCTTCAAAACAGTTGGAGAACCAGTCGAACCGGGAGTGGCGACGGAAAAGTTGTCGAAGATGACTGTGCCCGGCGCATTCGTTTCTGACTGCCACGTGCCGGCTTTGAGTTCGAAGATGATCGACGACGTGGAGATCGAAGAGTTCCACGTCTCAGTGTATTGCTGCGTCCAGGTGCCGGGCACGCCGCTGCTGCCCGTTGCCGTGTCCAGGTACACACTACCCGAATCGTTACGGATGCGCAGGAACCGGTGGTTGGTCGAACTATACGCTACCGTGAACAACGTCGTCTTAGTCCCCGCAATCTTCTTTAGACCAATGAGATTACCGGCGGAAACGTAGATGCGATAGTAGTTGTCGACGTCATTGCCCACAGTGAACATGGCATCGGCGGCAGTGTTGGAATTACCGGCCTGGACCAACTCCACGTACGCGTAAGCGCCACTGAAGTTGTAAGTACTGTTGGTGCGAATGCCGCGATAGTTGGAGCCGGAAGTATTTTGCAGCAATGGACCAATCTCGAGATGCTGCGAGGTTTCAGCTAAACCGAGACTCGTGTTGGTGAAGCCACTAAACAGGTTAGTGCCCCACTTGGTCGAGTCGAGTGAGTTGTCGTTGAAGTTATC
>DATEWS010000787.1:0-4566 GCA_035257785.1 Pyrinomonadaceae bacterium | reverse complement strand
GGCTGGTTCGGAACGCTCAAGTATCCATGAATCGCCACGCCGCCGCTGATGTAGTTCGCGTAATAGACCGATCCGAGTTGCCCGTTTTCCCAACCAAACGTCTTGTCATAAACAACGAACCGGCCGCGCGGCGTGTACGCGACGCTCATCTGGCCTTCGTCCATAAACTGCTTGTCATTGCCGGTCGAAACAGGCAGCACTCTCACGCTGTCGTCATCCTTCACGAGCATTAACACCTGTCGATCAATATCAACTTCAACGTGCTCGTATCCAGTGTCCCTTGGTCTTGGACCAGCGCCGTTACGAATCGCCTCGAGCTCCGCACTGGTTAACTTGCCCGTAATCTCTCGTCCTTCCCACTTCTGAAATGCGATCAAAGCCGCGCGCGTCCCATCGTCGAATCGTCCGTCAATTGGACCAGTCCAGTAACCCAACTCCGCGAGTCGTTGTTCCGCCTCTTTGACTTGCGCAACACTCAACGACGCACGTCGCTTCTGCTGCGCAGTCGAACTCGCCGGCACGAAGACCAGCAGTAAACAAATTGTGACGAGCAACTTCACGCAACAGCCTTTCGACGAAACTGGCGCAACCCGAGAGCCAGCAACAGCGAATCAAAAATCAGCAGCGCCAGGAGCACCGCCAACACTGATAGATGCGGGAACTGCGGCACAAGTGTGCCTCGCAATCCCTCACTAGCATACACGAGCGGATTGATCAGCACGGCTTTCTGCAAGATCGGAAAGTTTGCCAGCGCGCTCCACGGATAATACGTGCAACCGAAAAAGATCATCGGCGTCAGCACGAGACTGAACATCAACCCGATCTTTGTTTGATCGATGCTGCAACCCAGTGCAAGACCACCACACGCAGACAGCAGCGCCACCAGTAAAGTTACACCGACGAACGTCAACGGCGACAGCAGGTGAATCTCAACTCCCGGCCGCAACAACAACCACGCAGCCGGTATCACTGCGAGTCCGGCAACGACTGCCTGCGCGGCGCCAAAGCATACTTTTTCGATCGCCAGCCAGTGGTTCTCAATCGGCGCGAGCAGCCGGTCCTCGATCTCATGCGTAAACTGAAACTCACCGATCAAAGGCATCGCCACCGCCCACACGCCCGTGAAGATCATGCTAATCGCCATGATGCCGGGCAGCAACAGACTCTTGTACGCGGCCGGCATGTAACCGCTGCTCACCATCACCCGCCCGAAGATGAACACGAACATCATTGGTTGCAGGAACGTCTGTAGCAACAGCGGTACGAAGTTGCGCCGCGCGACATGAGCGTCACGCGCCAGCAGTGCGAAAAAAGTTTTCCAGTTCATTCGCGTCTCAAGAATTATGTGCCGTTTGTGCTTTTTTGTGGCTTCATTCGCGCAAACTCCGTCCGGTGTGATGCAGGAACAAGTTTTCGAGACTCGGCTCCGAGATGTGTACATCAGATAACTCAACCGCCGACGCCGCAGCGAGGTTCGCGATCTCGGAAACGAGTGGACCACCACGATCGGCGTAAACATCCACGCCGTTCTCACCATCCGTCTGAACACGCACCTCGCGGACGCCGGCCAGCATCTTCAGTCGTTCGAACAAGTCGGGTGAGTCTGCGCCAAAGCGCACGCGCAGAAGAAAGCCGCCGGGAACCGACGCCTTCAACTCTGCGGGCGTGCCGAGAGCGATGTTGCGTCCGTGGTCGATGATGGCGAGTCGCTGGCAGAGAGCATCAGCCTCTTCCATGTTGTGTGTAGTAAGCAGAATAGTCTTACCACTCTGATTGTATTCACGAATGATCTCCCAGAGCAGCAGACGCGTTTGCGGATCGAGGCCGGCGCTCGGCTCGTCAAGAAAAAGGACCTGTGGATCGTGCATCATTGCGCGCGCGATCGAGAGACGTTGCATCATGCCACCCGAAAAGCCGCGCACCATCTGGTCCGCGCGATCGCTAAGTTTGAAACGTTCGAGTAACTGATTTGCGCGAGTGGATCGTATCCGTGAGTCGAGTCCGAAGTATGCGCCGTGATACAACAGGATCTCGCGTGCGGTGAGCGAGAAGTCGAGATTAGGTCTCTGGGCAACCACACCGATGAGCCGTTTCACTTCCACTTGCTGTGCCCACACGTCGTAGTCGCCGATCCATGCCTGACCGTTCGTGGGTCTCACGCGTGTGGTCAAGATACCGACAGTCGTCGACTTCCCGGCGCCGTTTGGACCAAGCAGCCCGAATATCTCTCCACCCTCGACATCGAGCGATAGACCATCGAGCGCCACGATCTCGCGCGCCGGCTGTTTGCTCTTGCGGCGCGCCCCAAACCTGCCACCCGCGGCAAGCGGCGGCGGTGTTGAATAGATCTTGCGAAGATCGCGTGTGCGAATACCGGCTGGCATCTGCATCTCAAAGCGCTCATTCTAGCCGAAGGTTGCACTTTCGCAAGCTTCGGCGCAAATTAGTCTGCGCTTATGAAGCTGGTTTTATTAACTTGCCTCGCGATCTTCTTGATTGCAACCCCCTGTCTTGCACAACCAGTGCCCGCCGCAAAAATCGATCGCGTCATCAAGCAGCAGATGGATGCGAACAAGATTCCGGGCGTGTCACTCGCCGTCATACGCAACGGCAAAATCGTGCTTCTGAAGAGTTATGGACTCGCAAACGTCGAACACCACGTGCCGGTCAGGCCCGAAACGATTTTTCAATCCGGCTCAATAGGCAAGCAGTTCACGGCGGCGGCGATAATGATCCTGGTCCAGGAGCACAAACTCTCTCTCGACGACAAGATCTCCAGATACTTTAGTGACGCGCCCGCGAGCTGGAAGGAGATCACCGTCTGGAATCTGCTGACACACACTTCCGGTCTCGGTGATTATCCCGCCGATATCGATCTGCGCCGCGATTACACCGAAGACGAATACTTCGCTTCATTCAAAAAAGCGCCACTTGATTTCGCGCCGGGCTCGAGGTGGAACTACAGCAACGTCGGTTATGTCACGCTCGGAATGCTAATCAGGAAAGTCACCGGCAAATACTACGGCGACTTTCTGAAAGAGCGCATCTTCGAGCCACTTGGTATGACGACGGCGCGGATCATTTCCGAAGCGGACATCGTGCCCAATCGCGCTGCGGGATATCGACTGGTCCAGGGTGAGTTGAAGAACCAGGAGTGGGTTTCGCCGTCGACAAACTCCACGGCCGATGGATCCCTGTATCTTTCGATTCTCGATCTCGCGAAGTGGGATGCGTCGCTCTACACGGATAAACTACTCACGCAAGCGAGTCGAGAAAAAATTTGGACCGGCGTGCGACTGAGCGACGGCACGACAAAAGATTACGGCTTCGGTTGGCACCTCGCGGATCTTCACGGTCGTCGAGCAGTTTTTCACGGTGGCGCCTGGCAGGGTTTCAAAACATTTATCGTCCGCTTTCTCGACGCGAAGCTGACGTTCATCTTTCTGGCCAATTCGTGGGAGACGAGAGACTTCAAACTCGCTCGCGCGCTCGCCGCAACTTTCTATCCCGACCTTGCGCTTCCATCTGTAACGACGATTGCAGACACTGAGCCGCAGACAACAGCATTGGTCCGTCGCGCACTGATGCAAATCGTAATGGGTAAGGACGATCGCAAAGAGATCGCGCGGAGCTTGAATGCTTTTAGTTTGCCTGCTGCGATCATTCACTCGAGCGAACTGATTGAACGAAGAACTGAAAACAACCAGCGCGTATATCGCTATCTTCTAACCGACATCGGTCGCTCGGCGATATGTACGGTCAAACTAACCCCTGACGATAAGGTAGTCTCAGTCGAACTAGTCGAACTGTAACCGTCAATTCGTGCCCTGACATTTCGCACAGAAGTAGACAATGCGTGTGCGTTCCTCTTCGTCTTCCTGATTCTGAATCGTCCGTTGCCTGAGTTGGCGAATCTTCTCGCCGCAACGCAAACACGGCAGGTTGGTGCGACGAAAGACCATGTGGCGCGTACCGTATTCGCGGCCCGGCTGATAAACGAGCGACGGATCGTTCGCCATTCTTTTTCGATCTTCTTCAGCAGCGGTTGCCCCGCGTTTGTATGCATCGCGCGTGAGGGCCGGAATGCTTTTTGACAGACAACTCAGGTTGCGTTGCGTGAGGTCGGCGACGGTTCGCCATGGATTCAACTTGCAGTTGAAGAGCACTTCCGCGCGCAGGTAGTTTCCGAGTCCCGCGACGATGCGCTGGTTCAATAGCGCGGCGCCAATCGTTTCATCCTTGTGTTCGAGTAGTCGACGCAAAAACTCGGCACGCTTGAATGGACCACGATATGGCAATGCATCCGGACCAAGTGTCCCGAGAATCTCGATCTTCTTGTAAGGATCACCTTCACCAACATTGAATATCGGCGCGGACAAAAGGATCGCGGCACCGCCTTTCACCACGATGCGAGCACGTTCACGTCTGTCCTTTTCCGGTAGCTCGATCGGTTTTTCAAACGTTTGCCAGCGACCCCACATCATGAGGTGTGAGTGAAAGAAGAAGTCACCCTCGATGTAACCGAGCAGGTGCTTGCCATGCGAGATGACGCGCTCAACTCGTCGA
>DATEWS010000786.1:0-8500 GCA_035257785.1 Pyrinomonadaceae bacterium | reverse complement strand
GAAGAGGGGCTTGCCCCCGCTCTTCGAATCAAGGTTTCTCAGCAACACTCTGCTGTCGCAAACGTTGAATCAATTTCTTGATCAACTCCGCATCTCTCGCATCGGGTTGCACCTTCAGAAATATCTCCAACTCATCGGCCGCTTCTTTGTATCGCTTGAGCTGATTAAAGAGCAGCGCAAGTTGCCAGTGAGCGTCGGGCAACTTTGAGTCGGCCAATACATCGGCGCGCTTCAGGTAAGTCTCTGCTTCGTCCAGTCGGCTCGTTTGACGCAATGCGATGCCCAGCCACAGATTCGCGTTGATCGATTTCTCGTTTAGTAAAACTGCGCGCCTGAACGACTCAATCGCCGGTGGAAACTGTTTCAGATTGTATTGCGCCACGCCCAGAGCAAAACAACTCGCATACGCTCTCGAGTTAACCTCCAAAGCTTTTGTGAGTAGTGGGATCGCAGTTTCATACTGCGCGTCTTTCACCCGTTCTGTTCCCAACATTTCAAGCGCGTCAAAGTACTGCGGGAAAATGTCGATCGCGCTCTTCAATGCCGCGAACGCTTCCTCTCGTTTGTTCGATTTTTCGAGGAGCTCAGATCCCTTTTGATACTGCTTGCGAGCCGGTTCGGGCACTTCCTGAACGAACACCACGCCGGGTTTCGCAGTGCCGCTCTTGTTGCCGCTCGTGGTCAGTATGAAATCGAGTTCTTCAAACGTGGCGCCAAAGCCATGCGGCCGCGCGAGGTCTACACGTTTGGTTTGGCTGATGTAGTTTGTACCTGCCGTTTGCACGCGGACTTGAAAAGTTCCGTCAGAGAGTTTGCGAAAGACGAAGAGTCCGGAGCCGTCAGTCTTAACGGTGCGAATCACTGAATCGAGTTGGTCCAGCAGTTCGACTCTGATGTCGGCAACCGGGGCGTGCTGATCGTTTGATACGTGACCGCTGATGGAGTTGGAGCTTGTTTGATTTGATTGAAACGAAACCAGCGCCAACAACGCACTGAGAAGTATGTGGGTCGCCATTTCGAGCAACAGATAACCGAAACGTGGTTAACACTACTCTCTTTGTGACGAAGCGGCCTCCACGCGTGACTAACAGGCGCCGCCAGCCCTGAAAAGGGCGAAATAATATTTCGGCCCTTGGCTTTGCTTCGGTGGGATTAACCAGGGGCGACGTGCTCCGCTTCGCTTCGCACTTGCCGCTGGCTGTCATATTCCGCGCCTTCGGCGCTACTGGTCATCAGGCAAAGAAGCGCATGATAAGATCGCACCGCTCAGAAAAATTCGCTGACGAGTATCCGGAGGCCACGATGACGTCTGTTTTCAAAAGAGCACGGCCCTATCAGGACGACAAAATGAATTTGCCAGTAGCGAATGTCGACGAGGCGATTCCGTTTTACGAAAACGTGATGGGATTTCGCGTCGCGTCGCGCGCAGATGCTCCGCACAGGAGCGTCGTTCTCATGCGAGATGAAATCAAGATCGGACTGGCGGAAAACGGTGGTGATCCAACTCAGGATGGCTGTTTCTTCGAAGTTGATAACGCTGAATCAGCCTTTACAGAATTGAAAGGTAATGGACTACAGAAACAAGCGGCTGATTTCAGAATCGACGAACACGGTGACAAGAGATTCAAGGTGTTCTTCGTCATCGCGCCTGATGGTCTGTGTTATTGCCTTGGAGAGCGACTCTAGGCCCCGAACTGTTTTAGATGGTGGTCGGCGTGTTTGTATGTGACGACGCCCCACTCGCGCCACGTTAGTGGTCCAAATAATGGGTGCTCGGGTCCTGCGCCTTCACCAGGCCCCGTGCCGATGCGTTCCAGCAACTCCAGCAGCGCCGCGCGCTCCTCGTCGAACGATAGCGCAGCATTCGGCTTCAACTCGGCCGCCGTCGGCGCTCCTTTCGGAAACGGCAGCACATAAAGGATCAGGTGCTTGAGAGGAAACATCTGGAAGGCGCGTTTGTTCGCGGAGACCACCGGTAGCTCACCAAGAGTCATGCGCGCCGACAGGTGAAGATGCTTGAGCATGTTCGCTACGTCCATGCTGCCCCATCGTGCCGCCGACGACACCGACAGCGACCGCAACCTGCTTTCAATTTCAGCCCGGTCACGTTCATTCAGGATCGTGCGCGTCATTCGTCACTCCTACACGTACAACTGTTTCAACATCTCAACTAACGACCCACGCGATAACTGGTCGCTGGATTCTACAAACTGGTTCACGGAACCCAAAGCATGTTTGATCGCCTTAACTTCTTCGTCCGTAAAATTGTTAACGATGTCTGCAAGCAAATCGGCTGCTTCAAAAACTCGGTAGGGGCGTCCGCCATAGTTTGACATCTCTTCAGGGATACGACGAGTAATTTGCAGAGCATTATGCCGCCGCGCAATGATAGGGAAAGCTCGCGCTAAATGTCCTTCTCGCTCCTTCCACGTCGTCGCCAAAAGAACGTCTCTGAAAACAGGACTCAGTTCCGAAGCACACTCCAGGTTTGAAAAAGCCGTCCCAAACCATTTGCTGTAAGGTGCATACTTGCGCTCCATCAGAAAGCAGAGCCTCATCAGGTTTCTAACCTGACGTGCGGCGATTATCATCGAACCCAGTTCGTCTCCAACGTCTCCACACCTGCTAACAAACTCACGTTCTTCGAAAATCTTGATCCACTGTGCAACAAGCTGATAAAGCCAAACATCCCGCGGGTAGTAATGAAACGTCCGGCGCACGTCTTCAAGCTCGCCAAGCCCGTCGTGAAAGACCTTCCCACTCGTGACCGCAAGCAACTTGTGCTCTGAGAATGTTAACCAGTCGGCTGCCGTAAACGATTCATAAGGATTACATCCCAAGTACCATCCGAAAAACTTCTCGATGGTCTCGATCGAGATCATGTGGTTAACAGGGCCTTCGTCCGTATCTTGCGGGAGCCGCACACCAATTTCGTCAGGTTTACCAAAATTTGCTGAGTAGCCGCGGAAGCGGTGCGGCAGATTATTTCTCAGCGCTTCGCTAATAGCGTATTTGCCATAGTCCGCTGGTGAGAGGAATAGAAGGAATCTTGGTCCCCAATGATGATCCGAAGACTGGACGTCGTCATAACCCAACACTTCCGAGCCCCAGCCAAGCAGGGCGGCCGAATGCGGCACATGTGGAAAGTGAGTGTCGAGTATTGGCTTTGCTGCTTCGTTATAAAACAGCTCGCTCAGTTTTAAGCCGGGAATAAAATCTGTCATTGAACTATTAGCATCCATCTCAAAGCGCGGGCCAGGTTGGCATCGCGATCAAGGAGAACCATCACACCGTTTTTAAGAACTGTGATCGTGCCTTCGTCGATCGGAAAGGTTAAGTAGACCAGCTTCTGCGCAGACGATGACAAAATCGACATCGGAATCCGAACGCGTATCTCCACGCGCGCATGAGCCGGCCGGCGCCAGAGAGACTATGTCGATCCGGTTCTGAGCCCAAGTCGTTACCGCTCTCACAAGTTCACCGGCTATCACTTCGCTGGTAAACGACTCAATGCTTTCGTAGCGAGCGTCTTCAAAACATCTTCAGAAACTGGAGTGGTTGAAGTACCCATTCCGATACCGACGTACACGTTACCCTTTAAAGCTTGTATCGCTTTAGCGCCGTCGTCCGGCCTTTCTTTGCTCATAAAGATGACGGCTCTCTCGCCAACTCCCGAGACCGGTTTTGCCGCAGTACGAGCATCTTTGGACACGCCGAACTTTTGAAACTCCACTGAATCAGAAGTCACGACCATCACTGCGATACTGCCATAGCGCGTTGCCTTTCCTGAGCCTGCGGGCACGAGATCGTAAGCGCACGCCTTGCCGTCCGGGCGCAGTGTGACTTCAACGTCACCGCCCAAGGCTGCTGCGGCTTCTTCTTTTGTAATGAGACTACAAAGATCAATTTTCGTCGCCGCTCGTGACGTACATCCGCCCAGGAAAAGGAGACCAACAACTAGAAGACTGAGTTTTATATCTACGTGAATCATCATCTACCTGCCCACTACTCCAATTGCAACAAGAACTGACATGAAACCATCTACACCAAATGTGAACAACAACAAAAGTCCAATGCAGTTGACCACAACTGTGGCCCAAAAGGTGTTTTGAAACGACCGCTTCTTTGACTTGTGACGAATCAATTGCTGGGCAATGAATGCACCGGGCCAACCGCCGATTAATCCTAACAAATGCAGTGTGCTCTCCGGCGTTCTCCGTTGACTCTGTTTTGCCGCTGACTTGTCTTGCGCGTAAACACTGAACGCGACAGCACTGGCAACGAGATAGACCGGAAGGACCACAAGAGGCAATTGACCCGCAAACACCGATACGCCCACAAACATGAGAAACAGGAGAGCGACGGTGGACGCAATCGCCCAGCCTGGGTTGCGAACGGTGGATGTGTCGCCGAAGAATTCGACCTGCTCGGCCCGCATTCGACCTCTATCATCGAAGCCGGTTTCGTAAGTGACAAACTCGTTGCCAACAGGCCGTCGATGTCGGTTTGAAAAAGCTCTAATGTGGACGAATACCTGCTCGCCACCACGGAGTGGGCTGATAAAACCAAAACCCTTATCGTCGTTCCACTTTGTTATTTTGCCGCGAAGACGCATCGCCGTTCATAGCGCTGAAGTTGTTTGAGAGAAATGGAACACGTGGCCGGTATCTGAGGGTCAACGTGCCAAGAAGGCCAAGACATTATAGCGCGAACATACGGCGAAGCGCATAAAAACGGCGTGCCGCATAAGACGGCACGCCGCTTTAGTAAACTGTTAACGACAACTCATTGCTTCGTGTCTTCCACCGCCTTGAAACCAGTGCTGTTAATAACTTCACGCAGCTTGGCTTCGTTCAACTTCTGATCGTCATACTTGATTACAGCCTCGCCCTTGTCGGAGCTCACCTGTGCTTCTTCGACGCCTTCGGTGGCCTTGAGCGCTTTGGTGACCGACGAGGAGCATTTCGCGCATTTCATTCCTTCAACCTTGATGGTCACCGTCTTGGTGAAAGCTGCGGCTGTGATCACGCCGACTGTTACCACCAGAACGCCAGTGCCGACAAGTTTAATGATTCGACTTAGCATCTCTCTTCTCTCCTTCTCTGTTCTTCAGCAATAGCGGCTTGATCTTTTCCTCGAACTCTTCGCGAAGAAGTATGCCGCTGATTATGTCGCTAACTTTGCCATCACGATTAATGACGACGGTTAAAGGCAGAGTTTCCTCTGAACTAAATCGGGATTTAATCTCACGTGTGCCGAGGACTATAGGGTAGTTAACTTTTAGACTCTTAGCAAACCTCCGCACGCGCGTTTTCTTTTCGGGCGGGTAGGTGATACCGATAATTTGTAGACCATCTTTGCCGTGCTCACGTTGGAGTTTTACAAGATCGGGCATTTCTGCACGGCACGGTGGACACCAGGTGGCCCAAAAATTAATGAGGACCACCTTCCCCTGATAGTCGCTCAAGCGCACGGTGCGTCCGTTGAGATCCTTGACTTTGAGTTGCGGCGCGCTCGTCTCCTGCCGCAAATCACTTGCGGGTGAGAACACGATCATCATCACGGCTAAAACAATTACACTCATATCTACGACGTTGGGTTAGCGTAATAGGGAAAGAACTCATGTGGACCAAGCCACTTTCGCGTAGCTATTTCGCGACGGGTCTTCCGGCTCATTCTGCCTTGACCCATCAGATCGATAATCTGACTCGCGCGAGCTGGATCATCTATGGCCAATGCCAACGCAATATTGCTGAGTATTAACGGACGCTTCCAACTATTCATTTGATCGCATGCGCGCAGTAAAACACCAAGAACCAACTCGCGCAGGCGCGGATCGTAAAACACCGCATCGAAAAGAAACAACAACGCATCAGCTTGACGCACAGGGTTTGCCTCGCGCTGAATCTGGTTGAGTAGTCGATCGACTACAGAACTCAGCCCTCGATCAGTTTTCTTAACCATCGCTCGCACTGCCCACGACGCCACGGTCACAACCCTGTTTGGTTCATCGTGTTCATACGCCGCGGCTAATGCTTCACCAATCACCTTTTCAGATTGTTTTCGATCTTCGAGGTTCCAGGCCACGTGGGCTAATGATTGGCAGCGATACCATGGATCAGAAATACTCCGCGCGACTTCAAGCGCCTTGAGTGGTTCAGATAGGGCGAGTTGCGAAACGAGATTTCGTTTGCTGACACCCACTGGATATAAACCTGTGTGCTTCACCTGCGAGACATTGCCGAACACGTTAGAAAGTCAGGAGTCCGACGCGAAAGTTTACCATCCTCGAGCTCCAGCAAGTCACGGCCATTCCAAACGTAATACGAGGTTCCGCTGAGGCCATCAATGATCAGCAGCCGGCTGTTGGCTTTCACTTTGAAGCCGTCATTCGATATGGAATCGCTGGCCTCAAACGGAGTAACGTAAGCACGACCCGTAAGTAGATCGACAATGCCGACGCGCACGCATGTCCCACAGCCCCAATACCCAATCGCATAGTGTCCGGCAAAAAGGTCGTCCTCGCGCGCGACGGTCCGCAGCATCGTGCGATAGCAGACGGTGTAAGGCGTACTGTGAATCCGCACTTTAGTTGACCGGCTCGTTCGAACAACGCGCGCCGGATAATCACTGAACTTCGGACTCCGCTCTTGCGCAAACGCAGACGGTGCAACGAAAACGCAAGCGACGAGCGTTTGAACGACACGTCTCAGATGTCTATACTTTTGCGCCCGGAACTCATCATCTACTTTTATCATTAGGAGTTGTTTAAAGTGTTTTCATACGCCCGCGCAAAATCCGCCCGCAATCGTAAGTCGTCTCAGTGGCTGATAACAACGCTCGCCATCATTTTCTGTGCGCATACTGTCTCAAAAGCGCAGAGCGTCGCTGCCGGAGTAAATAGAGCAGGCACTTCCGGCAACGAAACCATACAAGGAAAGATCTATTTTCCTGCCGGCAAGAAATCGGCCATGCGACCTGTCGTTAAGCTGCAAAGCGATGGCTCACCCGAGTTGACCACCATCGCAGATTCCGATGGCACCTTTAGCTTCACGAACTTGAGGCCCGATTCCTACAAGATCATTGTGAACGGGGGCGACGAATACGAGAACGCCTTCGAGACCGTCTCAGTCGGCAGCGCAGGCCCAGTGCCGGCCCAGGGAAACCCGTTCGACTATGCGGCGCCCACGATTTATCAAGTGCAAATCTATCTACAGCCGAAGGGCGCCGGTACCACAGCCCCCGCCGTACCGTCGAACGTGCCCAAAGGAGCGCGAGAACTTTTCTTAAAAGGAGTTGAATCAGCTCGTTTGGGCGACAGCAAAAAAGCTATCGAGCAGTTCAAGGATGCAATCTCGCAAGCTCCGGATTTCGAGCTGGCCTATAACGAAATGGGCGTGCAATATTTGACGCTCGGACAAGCGGACAAAGCTGCGGATGCTTTTGCAACCGCCATCAAACTCGCGCCGGAAGAATTTCTCGCGCGACTGAATTATGGTATTGCGCTTTTGAATCTTCAGAAGTTTCCTGAAGCCGAGAAGCAACTGCGCCTCGCTCTGCGTAAGAATGCTGCGACGCCGACTGGCCACTACTATGTTGCCCTGGCATTAATGAATCAGCAGAAGTTTGATGCAGCGGAGACCGAGTTCAAAACCTCGATCACCAATAGCAACGATCGAATAGCGCCTGCGCATAAATATCTCGGTGGAATTTACTGGCGCAATAAGCAGTACAGTCGCGCAGCCGATGAATTGACGCGATACGTCACGCTGAGTCCGAAAGCGCCTGACGCCGAAAGGATTCGCGGCACGATCAAAGATCTACGCTCGAGACACTAACTACTCACGACAGCCCGTGCTGTTTGGCGAGTTTCTTCGGCAGCTTCGCTCTGACCAGGTCATACGATTGCTTCACGTAGTGTTCCCACTCTTTGCGGCTGAGCGCGGAGACTTCCTCGACGAGCACCCACTTGTAACGCGCGACGTATGGCGCCGGAATAATTCCTGGCGAGTTCGACATCTCATCAAACTCATCATCCTTAACCTTGAAAGAAACAGTCAGCGGTCCTTCAAGTGAAGCAACACAAAACATCTTGCCCGCGACGGAGAAACACAAGTCGTGTCCCCACTTGATGTCTTCTGTGACCGCCGGAAGAGCCATGCAGTATTCGCGCAACGTATCTATATTCATCTCACGCCTCACTTACCGGAAGGGCCAGAACACCGGCACCAACCAGATGACTATCGCAAACACGGCTAACGTCAGGATCGAGCCCACTTTCACGAAGTCCAGAAAACGATAACGCCCGGGTGTGTAAACCAGAACACACGCTGGTTCAAGTGGTGTCAGGAACGAACACGATGCCGCGTAGGTGACAGTGACCGCAAACGTTCTCGGATTCAATCCCAATGACACGGCGGTCTTCACTGATATCGGCAACATCACGAGAGCGGCGGCCTGGTTTGACATCGGCTGAGTAAGTGCAACTGTCATGAGGAAA
>DATEWS010000785.1:0-13893 GCA_035257785.1 Pyrinomonadaceae bacterium | reverse complement strand
CGGGGTTCGAGTCCCTGCCTCCCAGCCAATCTACCTCTTCCTTGGCCGTCTCGTCGTAGTCGTTAGTTTGTTTCGTTAACGAAAAAACGATCGGAGTATAGACTCATATGCTCAGCGAAACTTACCAGGATTTGAAATATTCGCTGCGTATGTTGCGCAAGAATCCGGGGTTTGCGTGTGTGGTAGTTATCACTCTCGCACTAGGTATCGGCGCTAATACTGCGATCTTCAGTTTTGTCAACGCCGTCATTCTGAATCCACTGCCATTTCCGGACGCCGATCGACTCGTCGTGATCAATGAGATCTCCAAAGAGGGCACGGAGATTGGCGTTTCCCTGCTTAACTTTCAAGACTGGCAAGTGCGTGCAAACTCGTTCGAGGAAATTGCAGGTTATCGATTCGATACATTCAACCTATCTGGCATGGGCAGTCCACAACGTTTGATCGGACAAGAAGTCACTGGAAACTATTTCCGCATTCTCGGAGTTCAACCACAGCTCGGTCGAACTTTCACTGCGGAGGAGGAGAAGTTCACACCTGTGGGGACGGCTGTACTCATCAGTGATTCCCTCTGGCGGACAACGTTCGGCTCGGATCCAAACATTTTGGGAAGGACCCTAAATCTCGGAGGCTACGACTATTGGGTGATCGGTGTAATGCCCCCTCGTTTTGAATTCGTTAAAAAGACTGATGTTTGGGCGCCACTGGGCGGTTGGTTGGTCCCCAATTCCGCATGGTTCCACCGCGAGAACTATATGGGGCTCCAAGCAATTGCCAAACTGAAACCGGGAATTTCGGCGAGTCAGAGCGACGTTGAGATGCGACAACTCGCGGTTCAAATGTCGAAAGAGCATTCGGATACAAATAGCGGGGCCAGTGCATACGCGCGTTCCCTGCAATCGATGATCGTTCACGAAGTGCGCTCGACGTTACTGGTCCTGATGGGTGCCGTTGGATTTGTCTTGCTCATCGCGTGTGTCAACGTCGCCAATCTGTCGATTGCACGTGCGCTCGTTCGGGAACAGGAGATGGGGATCAGAATGGCGCTGGGAGCTGGACGTCGTCGCCTGATTCGCCAGATGTTGAATGAAAGTCTTCTGCTGTCGCTGCTGGGGGGCGCGGCGGGAATCCTCTGTGCGCGCTGGCTATTATCTGCATTGATTAAGCTGGCCCCACCGAATCTGGCGCGCATCGACGATGTGCAATTGAGTGGACGCGTGTTGATGTTTACAGCGGGGATAACTCTGTTAACCGGTTTGATGTTTGGACTTCTGCCGGCATGGTCTGCCACGCGCACTAAACCTGCCATGGTGTTCAGTCAACGATCGTCGACCTCCGGGCCTTTGCGTCGCCGTCTGTTTGACGGCTTGTTAGTGGCGGAGATTGCTCTCGCCTTAATGGTGGTAACTGGCGCCGGTCTGATGACCCGCACCATGTACAAGATTGCCCACGTCGATCCTGGATTCCAATCGGATCACCTGCTCACCATGCGGCTCGATGTTCAGGATCCGAAATATAACACCACCAAACTACAATCTTTCCAGCGCGACGTACTAACTAACGTCAAGGCTATTCCGGGTGTCGAATCCGCCGCGTTCACACTCTCTTTGCCGATCGAAGGATCGCAATGGGGATCGATATTTATTGTTGGAGATCAGCCCGTACCGAGTCGCGCGAAAATTCCGCATGCCGAGTTCAATCCCATCAGCCCTGAATACATCAAAACAATGCGAATTCCAGTGTTGAAGGGCCGGGTTTTTACGGAAGCAGACACAGAGAAGGCGCCCCAGGTTGTTTTAATCAATGAAACGATGGCGCGACGGTTCTGGCCTAACGAGAATCCGATTGGCAAACGACTGAAGCAGGGTTGGCCCGAACAGACGACACCGTGGTGTGAAGTAGTCGGGGTTGTTGGGGACGTCAAAATGGAGGGAGTTATCGAAAAGACTCCGCTTCATATTTACTTGCCAATCTCACAAAATTTCATCAGTAGCATGTATTTAGTTGTGCGAACGCAGGTTGAACCTCAAAGCTTAAGCGTACCAATCCAAGCCGCTGTGCATGCTGTCGACAGTCAGTTTCCGTTGTATGAAGTTCGCACGATGGAAGATCGGATGCAGCGCGCCGTGGTCTCGCAGCGAGCTGCGATGATCTTACTCAGCGCGTTCGCGATCGTTGCAATGTTACTCGCGGTTGTTGGTATCTACGGCGTGATTTCGTGGGGAGTGGTCCAACGCACGCGTGAGATGGGAGTGCGTATGGCCTTGGGCGCTTTACAGAGTGACGTCATGTGGCTGGTCCTGCGTCGCTGCTCTTTGCTTGTTCTTGCGGGTGTATCGCTTGGTCTGTTGGGCGCATTTGCACTTACCCGCGTGGTTGGAGCTTCTCTATCAGAAGTTGGCCCGGGCAAGACACCATTGCTGTTTGGAGTGAATGCACTTGATCCGATCACATTTATCGTCGCTCCGATTTTGTTGGCAGTGGTTGCCATCGTTGCGTGTTGTTTGCCGGCCCGACGGGCGACAAAGATCGATCCATTAGTGGCGCTGAGACACGAATAAAGTTGTGGCAGTCATGAGCTCAGAGGTTGGATCCCCCTCGGCCGTATCCTTATTAATCTCCTTCACCTCTTAAATGTAACGATAGTTTATTCAGACACGTTTTTGCGGAGTTTCCGCATTAGTGTTAGGCAAGGTCAATTCGGCGCAGCAGAACTGCAAAGACGATGTTCTGCGCCGGTAACTTGTCGCGTCTGATATTGACGCCTGTCGATATCCGACAATAACCCATCAAAGAAGGAGAGAGACCAATGGCAAGTGAAAAAATCGCGGTCAAGAATGCCCACGTAAAGATCGTGGTCGAAGAAGGGCACGTCACAATGGATGATCTTCATAAAGCACTCGAGCTGGCGGTTCGTCAAATAACAAAGGGCGGGTGCAATTGTGGATTGACTGGATTCGACCTGACCTTCCTGCGCGGGGATCCGGCACTCAGTAAAGCGTTGGGTGGTGTCGCTAACATCAAGGGTGGCATCGTAGCGCAAGGTTAATGGCTGCTTTGCCCGAATACATAAACCAACACATGGTATTTCAAAGCTCATTTACGAGCGTTCTAGAAGAGGAAGCGCCACCCTCCGTGGCGTTGGGGGTCACGTATGAGGGGCGCGACCCCGCTCTCCTCGAAAAGATGCTGCCCCATGTTGATTATATCGAGGTCACTCCTGAGACTATCGCCGAGGTTAAGGGAGACCAGATCGTTCTGAGTACCGAGGTGATGTCGGAACTCAAGAATATTCGCAAGAGCGTGAAGTTCATCGTACACGGAGTTAGTTTATCCATCGGTTCGCATGAGGGATGGTCTACTAATTATCTAAAACTCCTCGACGCATTTCTTGAACAGATAGATGTGGAGTGGCATAGCGAACATCTCGGCTATACCAAGGTGGACGGAGAGCATTTGGGAATCATGCTCGCAATGCCAAAGACGGAAGAGGCACTCGATTTGGTGTGCGAAAGAGTGCGCACGATGCAAGAACGTTATAAGCTCCCGTTTTTACTCGAGAACATTGTCCACGTAATTCCTGATTTCCCCGGTGACTATTCCGAAGCCGGATTTCTAAATGCCCTCACCGAGAGAACCGGATGTGGCTTGATCCTGGACGTATATAACCTCGAATGCGACGCTCACAATCACGGGTTAAATATTCCTGAGTTTCTTGACGAACTTGATCCTACTAACGTTCGCGAACTTCACGTTGCGTGTGGAGTCGAACATAACGGCTTTCTATTAGACGTTCACTCGCAACTGACTCGCGAATCGACGATCGGCCTCGCGCAATACGCGACTAAACAGTTGACCACAAATGCCGAGGTAGTCGTGTATGAGTTTATGCCCGAGGCCGTGCCCGGTCTGGGCCACGACGCTATTGCAGAAGAGTTGCGTCGCCTCCGAGCACGTTTGGGGAATTGAGATATGGACCTTGCTAACCACCAGCGCAGACTCTTGGGACTAATCAGATCCAACTATCAAGTGCGATCCGACGATGACAGCTACTTCCACCGCGTTTCGCAGTCAAGGGATCTCGAGGAAGCTCGCGGAAACATTTTTCTATGGCGAGTCTATGTGCTGGAGCGTGCCTGTATCCTCACTTTTACCCTCCTGAAACAACGCGGACTTCTGAAGCAGGAGCTGGATACTTTTATCCGGCAACACAACATATCTCCTTTTAGAGAAACGCAGCCGCCGGATTTTTTAGAGGCACTTATTTCTCATGACGATCCGCTGCTCGCGGCTATCGCACAGTTTGAGCTTGCGCTCTGGAAGGTGAGGCAAGGAGATCCGGCTTCTTACAAAGTCTCCTGGTCTGTTGAGCCACACTCGATCTTAAATGACCTCGCCAAAGATCGTCAGATCGATGAGGAAAGCGTTCCCAAGGGCGATTACGAGATACTTATCTCGCGCGACCTTCCGTTCTTGTTTCAGATTGTCTGACAAGTTTATGGCGAAAGACTGCCAAACAATTCGGCGTTGTATTCGGCAGCAATATCTCGAACCATTGGATCAGGATCGGCCGTGGCTTTCTTTAACGCCGCGATTGATGGTCCATCGTTTGGTTTGTTCACCCAGTCATAGACGTACATGCTTGCTTGCAGCGCGCGCGCTCTTATCGCGGGATCCGCGTCGTCGATATATGCGGCGGCGGTAGCACCGTAGAGATCGTACTCGGTTGCACTCCTTCCATTCCCGCACCACCCACGATCATTGTTGTGCAGTTGGAGTGAAAATTTTTCTGTTACCGGCGCGTCGCTGTGAATCCAACGAACGATTTGCCATCGCGAATACTGAATCAGTACGAAATCAGAAGCTAAGATCGTTGCGGCAGAGAAGATCAGAACGGCGATAGGACCGTAACGAAGGTGTGTGAGAAGTTTGGGAGTGGGCCGGCCGGTTCGCGTGACATTTCGAAGCTCAAGTAATGCCCACGTTGCCATCCAACACGCTGCGGCACTCAGTTTTAACTTCGAGACGAGATCCGAGTACCAAAACAAGTCCTGTTCGATGGACACGCCTAACAATCGTGAGAGTTGAAAGAGCAGATAAGCAGGAACCGGCAGGTAAAGAACAAAAATGTACGCAGAGACGGTTGCGCAGCAGAACCTTAGGAGAATAAACATAACGACCTCCCTGTCTCGTGGCCTGATCAATGAACTGCTGTGTTAGACATGCGTGAAGATCTTTTGTTCCCATTAGATCAGCCTACTCCGGCGATTGAAGTTTCCAGATAGATCGAAATATTTCCTCGCACTTCAACATTGATCAGTAGGTACAGGTACTTCATCGCTGGTCTATTGCTTTCAACCATTTTGTAAAGGAGACCCCATGGACCTTGGAATCTTGAACACCATAATCGCGATGGTAATTGTCCTCCTCGTCTTGAGTCTTCTCGTTCAGGCGCTCCAGACGCTGCTTAAGAAATTACTAAAGCTGAAGTCGCATCAGTTTGAAGACTCATTGAAGGACCTCTACGATCAAGCCATCGCCAGCGCAACGCCTCCGGCTCAAGCAGCCGCCACAATCCCGAACACTGGCGCCACATCTGCGCCTTCTTCTGTTGTCGGAAAGATCATCGAGAAGCTTAAGACGCTTGCCAGGCTGACGATAGTGGGCAATCCCGATCCCTGTTCGCCAGCCGCCACAGCCTTCACCAAAAATGTGCTGAATGAGTTTAAGAAAATCGGCAGAGTCACAAAATTCGGCAACCCCGTGCTCGACTCGCTCTCGAAAGAAGATCTCCTGAAGATAATGGCGAAGTTCGAGTCGGAAAAATTTTTTCCAGACTATAAAGAGAAGTTTAAAGCATTGTGCGACCAGATTACCGGCCTGAGAGACGCGATCGTAGGTTTAACTTCAAACGACGCGTTACGCGGCGCAGCAAGTTCGAAAGTGGCGGAAATTCGCACGATTCTGGCGCCGATCTTCAACGACGTTGACGCGATTTTCGAAGGAGGCGCGGTTAAACCCGGAGTCATCTTTGCCGACCTGCTCCGCCTGAACAAACTCGATACTCGCGGCGTCCTAAAACTGCTTGATGAGGCGCAGCAAGCCATTACCGATGAAAAGAAGGCCGCAGTCCAGGCCAGTAATAACGCGGAGCTCGCACGCCTCGAAACACTATCGAGCGAGTTGACCAGCATTGCCAACAAGATTGGTAACCTGAGTCAGGAGTTCGACAAAGCGGTTTCGCCGCTAAGCAATAAATTGGCACAGGTAGAGATCTGGTTCGATACTGTCACGCAAAGCTTTGATGAGCGTTACGTTCGGCACATGAAAGCGGTGGCGATATATATCAGTATTGTGGTTGTCGTCGTGCTTAACGCCAACTTCTTTCGCATTTACCGGAGCTTATCCACAAATGAAATTCAGCGAGATCTGATCGTTGCGAGTGGTCCGGAAGTTCTGGAGCGCGCGCGTAAAGCAAACGAAGCAGAACCAACTCCGTCTCAATCGCCTGCGACAACGTCGACACCGTCTCCCACGCCTCCTCAGACGGCGGTTTCCAATGCATCTTCCACGCCGAACGCATCGCCATCTCCATCGCCAATTAATGCGAAAGCGGAGATCGAAAAAAGCCGCCGAGAGATTAACACTCTTAGCAGCGACTACCAGGCATTTGGGTTTTCGCCGCTCAGTGGACAACAAGTGTGGTCATGGCTCCAGAGTCTTGGCGTATGGACAGCTCTCGAGCGGAACAACCAGGGAAAACTGGGGAACGGGTGGGGCTTTACACTAGCCAGAAACTTCGAGGGAGTTGTAGTCAATAAGGAAAACAAACCGATTCCCGTCGATTGTAAAGAACGGGACAAGGACGGCAGGCAAATCTTTACGAAAGGATACTGTACGCCTGACTGGCGCGTACAAACCGGTAGCGAATGGTGGGAAAGCCGCAAGAGCGATGTCGTGACTCTCCTCGGCTGGGGCGTCATGGTGATGTTGCTCAGCGTAGGAGCACCTTTCTGGCAGGATACCTTGGAATCACTCTTCGGCATTAAGCAACTACTGCGAACGAAGACTGGCACCCAAAACGTCGAAACGCCGAGCGGCAGCGGTCAGCCAAAAGAGTAACTGCGGCGCATTAAATACTTGCGGGCGGCTCAAAAAACTGAGCCGCCCGTTTGTATTTCCTCGTCCCAAAAACTTTGATCATTCCCTTCATATCGCCTAAGATTTCCGCAACTCAGCTCCCGCTCAGATCCCAGTGAGGTAAACGACAAGCAAGTTTTAAGCAGTTCCCTAACCCTCAATTCGACCGAAACGCGATTCAAAACTTTCGACGGAGGAGAACTGGAATGCTAAGAACCTTTGTGCTGAGTTTGCTCGTCATTGCTGCGCTCTTTGGCGGATTCTCTACCAGGCCGAAGCGCGTTGCTGCTGCTAACAACATCTCGGTTTATGGAGCCTGGCACTGCGGAAGTGAATTCTGTTCGTGGTCCAGCGTGCGCAACATGACCGATTTCGATAATCGCAACCACTGGTTGATAGATCGAGGTGATGGTTCGCCATCAGTGAACCTCGTCGTGCTGAGTTTTGTTCAACCACTGAAACTACTGAACAAGACAAACGACTCCGGCACAACACTCGGTGTTCCGACCGGCATGAATCAGGCGGTGGTCGATTACTTCAAGTCGCGCGGCGTCCGCGTGCAGTTGTCGATCGGAGGGATCACTTATGTCGACGCGTGGAACCAGGCTCTCGCAACCAACCCGGTCCAACTCGGATTGAACGCCGCCGAAGTTGCGCAACGTATGGGTGTGGGAATCGAGATCGATTATGAAGAAAACACGAACCCGAATCTCGTCGCGTTACAAGCGTTCATCGACGCTTATCGTTCAGCTCTTCCTTACGATGCTTCGGGAAACAATCACGCCGCGCGTTTAACCATCGACCTCGCCGCCGGCGATCGTTGGCTCATCGCTTTGTGTCGCAAGGCAACTGCTGATTGGCTCAACACGACGACGCCCGTGTTGGACTATGCGAATGCGATGGTTCCGAGTAGACAACCTAATTCTGCGGCGACGGCAACGGCCGACTGGCAGGAGCATGTCGATGGTAAGCCGCAGTTTGGACCACCGATTCTGCCACTCGCGCCGGCGAAGTTTACTGGAGCACTGTACATCGTGACCGGTTCGAAGCCGGCACCCGAATGCGTGAGTTTTAGTAGTTCACTGATCAACTCAACGGGTGCGTACGTTCAAACAGTAGCGCCGAATGGCGCCGGTACTAGTAGTGGAATGTTGGGTTACATGTTCTGGGCAGCAGAATGTCCGGCGACGCGTCGCGTTTGCACCGTACCTCCGAATTCGTGCGAGGGCGGTGTCGGCGTTGGCGCAGACACATACAACGTTCCGATCCCCATGCCGGCTTTGCGTCAGAATTAACGATCAAGCGGGTCAGAACTTTACTCGGTTGAGAATAACAACACGCGAAGGCGCGAAGAAAAGGCGAGCGGAAAACAGAAGGTTGGAGGATGTCAGTACCAACGCGGTAGCGTCGGGTCAATCTCGCGCAAACGATCCGACGCTATCGCATTACGGTACTGACTTCGTCCAAGCACAATTGTTAATTCGACAGCAACCTCGACAGAAACGCCGCGGAGAACGCCACCGCCAGCACAAGCGCGAACGCACCAGCGAGCGCGGCGATGCGTGGTCGTGACCTTCGGACCGTGCCTGGCTTCTCGCCTGGACCAGTCTTCTCGTCTAACCAAACTACATTCGTGTACGACTGCATCTCATCGAGTCGTGAATGCACCGGCACGTGAAATCGATTGTGGAAGGGATTTCGATAGGGATCGTTGATAAGGGTCTTTTTCATTTCCTTGCTCCTTGCTAACGGTCGCCGGAGGCTTAGCGCCGCGTTACTACGCCTTTCAGCAATGACCATGCCCCAAACTCAACCGATGTAGTGTCTATGACTTAGCCAGTGTCCACACTGAGCCAGTGCGCATATACGACAGCCGCTACACCAAGTCGTATTTACAGCTTCGCAATCACTGTGCTCCACTTACGCCTGAATGAACGAACTGGAAGCCGCCAGGCAGAAAGCAGCTACCACTTACAATGCGGCGGCTGACTTCTTTGATCACCCCGCCAACAGTTTCTGGGCGCGATATGGACGAGGCACGATCGAACGCCTCGAATTAAAGCCTGGCGAACGAGTGCTCGACGTGTGTTGCGGCACTGGTGCCTCAGCGATTCCAGCAGCGGAGATGGTTGGCCCGAGCGGCTCAGTCGTAGGTATCGATCTGGCGGAGAACCTGCTGGAACTGGCGCGCTGCAAAGCGAAGCAGCAGAATCTAACCAACCTCAAATTTCGATCCGGTGACATCACTCAGCTTGCTTTTGAAACCGGCAGCTTCGACGCCGTGATTTGCGTGTTCGGAATCTTTTTCGTTCCCGACATGACGTCTGCGTTGATTGAACTCAAACGCGTGCTCCGCCAGGGTGGCAAACTCGCTATCACAACCTGGGGACCACGACTCTTCGAACCCGCAAACACAGCGTTCTGGAATTCTGTTCGGAACTTCCGGCCCGATCTTTACAAAGGCTTCAACCCATGGGACCGCATCTCCGAAGTCGACGACCTGCGTTCATTGCTTGCCGAAGTGGGTTTCAGAGACCTGGAACTCGTTGCTGAAAGCGGCTCGCAACCAGTGAGTTCACCATCAGACTGGTGGGCCATAATCATGGGCTCCGGCTATCGCGGCACAGTCGAACAACTGACACCTGAAACTCGCGAACAAGTTCAAAAGCAAAACGCCGAATTCATTGAGCGTACAGGCCTCGCGAGTGTCGAGTGCAACGTCGTCTATGCAACCGCCATCAAAGCCTCCGCGTGAAGCCGCGGCTCCCTTCTCCCGCTTGCAAAAGCAATCGAGTCTTGCTAAACCTCGTCAACGGAATGCCCCCAATAAGGGAGAAGTATCATGAAGAAAACATTTCGACTTCTGCTCTCCACTTTACTTTTGATTTCACTTTCGACTCCGCTGCTTGCCGACACCATTCGTCTTAAAGACGGCAGCGTTATTCGTGGTCAGGTGATCGGCTTCAAGGACCAGCAGTTCACAATCCTGATCGGCGGAAACGCAAGAGGCAGACGCGGGCAGACCACTGTCTACGTTGAAGATGTTGAATCGATAGAGTTCGACTCAAACCCTGGCAGCGCGGGCGCCACTGACGACAGCAGTACCGCGCGCAACAATGTTCCGATGAGTCGGCCATCGACTCCGGTGAATCAACCGGACAACAACAATAATGTCCCTGATTCCCGAAACACGGACACGGCGCCGATTTCGTCAGCTTCGTCAACTCCGACTTTCTTTACTATCAAAGTCGCAGTTAAAGCCGACAATTCGAACAACGGCTGGACAAACAGCGGCCTCGTCGTGCGCAAGGGTCAACGGCTTCGCATCAGTGCTTCAGGCCGGGTTTCCCTTGGACGTGGACGGTTTTCGACTCCGGCGGGACTGGCAACGATTCAGGATAACGACAAGCTGATGCGCAATGACCCAACGGGCGCGCTTATCGCCGTGATTGGCGACGATAACGACGACTTTATCCTGATCGGGCCGCGACGAGAGTTTATCGCGCAGCGAGATGGGGTGCTGTTTCTGGGTGTCAATGAGGGCGATTTGACCGATAATACCGGCAGCTACGATATCGTGATCGAAGCGGAAGCCAGCGGTCGTTAGTGGTAAACTCGCGTCTACGCGCCCGCATCAGACAACTGATACCTCGGAGAACGGATAGCTGATTGGTTAACCTTGCCCAGAGCAAGGCGCTACCCTGCCTCGCTTTATGGCCTTCGGGAGTCGAAAATTATGAGATTTAATCGTTCATACCCAATTTTTGCTGTTGCGCTCTCGTTATTGCTGCTCGGCGCAAGTGTTAATACGGGGTGGTCGCAGTCCAGACGTCAGCCACCCACCTCCAACGAAAAGAAGAACAAACGTCCTACTGAAACCAAGCCCGGCGAGAACCAGCAGGAACCCGTTCCTAAAGACATTGAGCCAACCAAGCCTCAGGACATCGAGAAGGTAAGTATTTCTACTCAAATCGTTAACGTCGATGCCGTTGTCTATCACAAAAAGAGCGGTCAGATTGTTGCCGATTTGAAGAAACCAAACTTCGCGCTTTTCGCAGACGGCGTTAAGCAGGAGATCACAAACTTCTCTACTCCCGAAGCACCGATCACCGTGGCGATGGTCGTTGAATACAGCAAGTGGTCGGAGATCTTCGGCTTGTACGGAAATCGCGGTTACGAGCCCGGCACGTACGAAGTCATTCGTCCGACCGCGATGTTTCTCTCGCAATTCATCAAGCCACCGGACGATTACGTTTCGGTCGTCGCATTTGATATCCGCCCGACTCCCTTGACGGACTTCACTAACGATCCGCAACGCTTGCAGGCGGTCATTACTTTGTTGTTACGGAACCAACCCGCGTTTCGTGAAACAAATTTGTTTGACGCCTTGAAGTTTGTGCTCGTCGGTGGGCGTGGCGACTCGGTGGTGTTGGAAGATTCAAAGTCGGAGAAATCCGATTATGCGGGTCTGGTGTCAGTTCAGGGACGACGACGTGCCGTCATTCTGGTCGCGTCCGGCATCGACACGTTCAGCAAGATCAACTACGGCGACGCGCGTAAAGTGCTTCAGAACTCGGGCGTGCCTGTTTACATCATCGGCACGGCGAACCTGTTCAAGAAAATATACGGCGATCAACTACCGGCAACTGACAGTTTGATGGGAATGCCGGGTCGCATGAGTTGGTTACAGGCCGATAACACGCTGCAAACGTTCGCGAAGGAAACTGGCGGCGCGTATTTTCCGGTGACGTTTGAAGGCGAGTTGCCGAAGGTGTTGGGCAGTATCAACGCGCTGCTGCGTAGTCAGTACAGTCTCGCGTTCAATCCGGGCGACATCCGCGACGGCAAGCAGCACAAGCTGCAAGTCAAAGTTGATGTTGATGGCGATGGGACGTTTGACGATAAAGAGTACGTCGTCCAGGCGCGGCAGTTCTACAACGCGCCCAAGCCAGCCGGGGCCGAGAAAGAAAAGTCTCAGAAATAATTAAACTCCGTAAATCTTCAATCGAAACTCATCATTAAACGAGACGATCTCCGCTTTGCGACCGGAGTATCGTCTCGCTTCGCGTAATAACGCCGGCAGTCCGTGTAACGAGAGTTTCAATCCGTACGCAGCATTGGTCAGCACTGCTGCCAGTCGCGGATTCAAACGTTCCGGCATGCCGTAACGAATCGCTTTCTGCGCTACCGGTGAGAACCCAACGCTGCGACGCGAATTCACTAACTCCAGCGAATGATCAAAAACATTCAGCCTGCTCGGCAAGTCTCGCAACGCCAGATCTCTGTGCGCGAGCATGTTTGTAATCGCTTCCGCAACGACTCCGCGGTGATAACTCGAACGCGCCGGCACGGGCGACTCTTCGGTCACTCCACGCGGCCGCACTTCAGCAAGATCACAATACCGGTGAATAAATCGTGTGAGCCCTTCGTAAATCGACGCGAGGTTACCTGACAACTTTACGCGCTCAATGATCGGAGCCTGAAGCGAATCACCCGAAAACCTCGTCGCCGTAACCGCCGCGCGCGGCAACAACTCCGTAACTCGCTCGTCGCGCCCAAACAACAACAAGCCCGCGACTGTCGGCACGATCTCCTGACCATCGTTCGTAGCCAACAGTAGGTCGCGTTCGAGCACATCGGCTGTCGGATAACCAATCACAGTCGCTTCTTCAAACGCGCCACCTTCAAACTCACGCAGGTAACTCCATAAGTGCGCCTCATCCACATCATCCATGCTCGCACCAAGTGCGGGCACGTCTTCGTAACGAATCGGACGTGCTTCATCAAGCAGCGTCGAAATCTCTTCGCGTGAAGCCTCGCGTTTCTCCGCTCCGATGCGCAGGTAGAAGCGCCCGTCACGCGTGCGATACGGGCGTCGTTTGCTTTCGATATCTAGCGCAACGATCCGCCGTCCGTTGTCGAGCGCGATGCGATCAATGAAAGGTACGAGCGGGGGTTGGACCTCTTCGCGACAGATTCGCACGAGGTCGTCCTGGACCCGTTCCGGATCGTCAACACCTTCAACTCGCAACTGATCGTTGACGCCGAACACGATCACGCCGCCGCCGGTGTTCGCGAGGGCCACGATTTCCTGCGCGATCTTCTCGGTGTTCGAGAGTTTGACTTTGAGTTCGAGAAAAGTGTCTTCACCGCCGCGGATCAAACGCAATAGTTCAGTGCGAGAAGTTTGCGGTGCAGGGGTGGAAAGGATGTATTCCTGAAAGGAACGTTCCGTGGTTGGTTCGTGTCGCTGGTTGCTGCGAAATCTTCTGCGAGCCATTTGTGTATTGACGGGGCCCAAAACCCGCCCGGATGCGCGAAGCATCACTGGATTCAAAGTACCGGACGGCTAGTGTAACACGTCTCTGCGGTTCTCTGCGTATCTCTGCGGTTCTCTGCGTTGCTATAGCCTCGACGCAGAGATACGCAGAGGGTTTACTCATCCGTCGGTTCGCGGACGGCTTCGAGGATGTCGATTTCTCGCCGCGCGAGTAGGCGTCCGTGAAGATTGATCATGAGTGAGTATAGGCCCACGGAGACTAGCGCGAAGAGCGTGAGCAACAGGTATTCGTTAACCAGGCTTTTCGTGTAGTAACCGACGAGAGTCGCCACTACCGGCGGCGTTACGAGGAGTATGATCAACGGAATCAGGAACAAGCCCGCCACACCCGACACGTTCAAGCGCTTGCCATATCGCATCCGTTTTGGAAAACGAATCGAAAGCCAATTGCCGACTGTCGCACTGAGCGCCGC
>DATEWS010000784.1:0-2309 GCA_035257785.1 Pyrinomonadaceae bacterium | reverse complement strand
GTACGGTGCGAGCCGGCGCGTTCTTCGCGGCGGTGTTGTTGATTGGTTTTGCGTCGTACGCGCTTTATTACGTATACGGGCTTCATGGTGAACCACTCGAGTGTGGTTGTTTCGGCGGCATCATTGCGAGCCAACTCGGAGTCAAGACAGCGCTCAGAAATCTGGCCCTGCTGGTCCCGGTGTTGATTGTCTGGTTTGGTTATCGCAGAACTCGGAAGGAGTTAATCATTGGCGAGTATTGAATTCTGGGGCGGCGTGGGGACGGTTACGGGATCGAAGTATCTGGTCCAAACAAACAAAGCGCGGGTGCTGGTTGATTGCGGGATGTTCCAGGGCCTTAAAGAACTGCGCGAACGCAACTGGCAAGATCCGCCGTTCGATCCGCGTTCGATAAATGCCGTTCTAATTACTCACGCACACATCGATCACACGGGTTACCTGCCACGACTCGTCAGGCAGGGTTTTCATGGTCCGGTTTACTGCTCACGCGGCACTGCGGATTTGTTGAAGATACTACTGCCCGACGCCGGACGATTACAGGAAGAAGAAGCCGACTATCGCAATCGTCACAACCTGACCAAACACACGCCCGCACTGCCACTCTACACCGAGAAAGATGCGTATGCTGCGCTTGAGTTTGTTGAGCCGGTAGCAAATACGGGCGAAGCGATCCAGGTCGCGCAGGGAATTCGCGCGAGCTTTCGCATCGCCGGTCACATTCTCGGTTCGAGTCTTGTTTTGTTGGAGATCGATCACGCCTTAGCGGATGGCCAGGGACGGCGCGTGCTCTTTTCCGGCGACCTGGGCCACTACGATCAACCGATCATTCGCGATCCTGTGCCACCACCGCCCTGCGACTATCTGCTCGTTGAATCGACTTACGGCGATCGTTTGCACGATGCGGAAGATCCGAAAGTAGCGCTCGCGCGGATCATCAACGACGCTGCCGCACGCAACGCGCCGGTGCTCATTCCCGCGTTTGCAGTTGGTCGCACACAGGAGCTTGTCTATTTGATTCGAGAGTTGGAAGACGACAAGACGATTCCGATTTTGCCGGTGACAGTTGACTCGCCGATGGCCGCGGCGACGACGGTTGCGTACGCAAATCGAAGAGAAGAGCAGGACGAGGACTATGCGAGCATACTCACGCAACAGCGACATCCTTTGCGAACACATTCAATGACCACCGCTTCGTCAAAACAGGAATCGAAGCGACTCAACGACGCGAAGGGAGCGCGCGTCATCATCAGTGCGTCAGGCATGATGACCGGCGGGCGCGTTTTGCATCACGCGTTGCGACTCGTTCCCGATCCCGAAGCGACGATCATCTTCGTTGGTTATCAAGCAGCAGGTACAACCGGACGTCGCATACTCGACGGCGAGCCCGAAGTAAAAATCATGGGCCAACGAGTGCCGGTTCGTTGTCGCGTTGCGAAGATCGGCGGTTTCTCGGCGCACGCGGATTGGGCCGAGGTGTTGCGCTGGTTGGAAGGAATGAAAAGCAGTGTTCCGCGGCAAACTTTTTTGACTCACGGCGAGCCGGAAGCAGCCGCCGCGATGGCCGCACATATCAAGGAGAAGTTTGGCTGGAACGTACACGTGCCGCAGTATGGCGAACACATTGAGCTAGTGTAAACTCTCGTCTTTTTGTATCCACAGACTACACAGATTGGAGCATTCATTTGAGCGTTTTGGTTGATAAGTCTACGCGCCTGATTGTTCAGGGACTCACGGGTAAAGAAGGGACGTTCCATGCCAAACAGATGGTTGAGTATGGAACAAATATCGTCGGTGGCGTGACGCCCGGAAAGGGTGGAACCACGCACGAAGGCATTCCTGTTTTCAACACAGTTGCCGAAGCCGTGAAAGAAGCGGGCGCGAATGCGTCAGTCATTTATGTGCCGCCGTCATTCGCAGCCGATGCGGTGATGGAAGCGGCTGATGCTGGAATCCCGGTAGTAGTTTGTATCACTGAAGGTATTCCGACACTGGATATGGTGAAAGTGAAAGAATACCTGAGCGACAAGCCGACTCGTTTGATTGGACCAAACTGTCCGGGGATCATCTCGCCGGGTAAGTGCAAGATCGGAATCATGCCGGGACACATTCATCGCGAAGGCAACATCGGCGTTGTTTCGCGTTCCGGAACGTTGACCTACGAAGCAGTCGGACAACTGACCGCGCTCGGCCTGGGACAATCGTCAGCGATCGGTATTGGTGGCGATCCGATCGTAGGCACTACGCACGTCGATGCGTTAAGACTCTTTCAGGCGGACGATGAGACGATCGGTATCGTGATGATCGGAGAG
>DATEWS010000783.1:0-2761 GCA_035257785.1 Pyrinomonadaceae bacterium | reverse complement strand
CGACGAGTTGGGCCAACCGGCTTATTGGTTGGTGCCGATCGAAATCCAGGGAACGACGGTTGGCGCGGTCAGGATTCTCGACACCGGTCGTGCGGCTGCGATGATTGCTTACCGCGCCGGCTCCAATGTACTCGAGTTGACTCCCGCTCGGGTCTTGGAACTGGCGGCCTCCGTCGTGGCCGGCGAACAGTTAGGAGAAGTGCTACTTGTCCACGATGGACCACCCGGGCGAGAGGCCTGGCGCGTCGAGGTGCTGGTCGACGGAAAATTACAACGGTGGATTTTTGTGACGCCGGGAGGAACTTATCAACGTAGTCCCGGCGACCAACGCCTCGCGACTAAAGAATAGAGGGTCAGTAAGACTTACCAATAATCGCTTTCCGGTTTACGGTTTTACCTGTCACGATACATTCGCCCGGTTCACCATCGGACACCAAACACCTGACGCTTGCCTGAATGTCCTTCAGCTTAGCCTCATCTTCGGCTGAGCCATCCCAGAACGCTCTCGCGAATCCGGAGTTTGTCTTCACTACTTCAATCGCTTCATCGTATGTCTGCACGTTAAAGGTGTTGCTGTCTCGAAATTCACGTGCTCTCTCAAATAGACTAGCTTGAATATCCGCGAGCAAAGCGGTTGCCTTTTCGGGCGCCTCGCTAAAGCTAAAACTCTCCTTTTCCCTCGTGTCTCTTCTGCAAATCACCACTGTCTCAGTCGAGACTTCTTTTGGTCCTATCTCGAACCGCAGTGGAATACCATTCAACTCTGACTCGTTAAACTTCCATCCAGGCGATCGATCCTCTCGATCGTCAACATAACTCGTAATGCCTCCTTGTTTCAGTGCGGAGGTCAGTTTACTTGAATACTCCATCACCTTCGGCCTGTCGTCGCTAGTCCTCCAAATCGGAACAATACTTACCTGCCTCGTCGCCAGCTTCGGAGGGAGTACGAGTCCCTTATCGTCGCTGTGAGTCATAACGAGAGCGCCGATCAAGCGAGTGCTCGCGCCCCAGCTCGTAGCCCAAACGTACTTCTGTTCTCCATCTTCATCCTGATACTTCACGTCAAAGGCTTTAGCAAAGTTCTGTCCGAGATGATGCGAGGTGCCGGCTTGTAACGCCTTCTTATCCTGCATCATTGCTTCGATCGCGTAGGTGTGATCGGCGCCGGCAAATTTCTCCGATTCGGTCTTCAGTCCCGAATAAACGGGCACCGCCATGAACTCTTCGGCAAATCTCTTGTAGATGCCCAGGATCAGCAAAGCTTCTTCTTCGGCTTCGTCATAAGTCCGGTGTGCCGTATGCCCCTCTTGCCACAGAAACTCCGCCGTTCTCAAAAAGAGCCGGGTACGCATTTCCCATCGAACAACGTTGGCCCACTGATTTATCAACAGGGGTAAGTCTCTATACGACTGTATCCAATTCTTATAAGTGCTCCAGATGATAGTTTCCGATGTGGGACGTATGATTAACTCCTCTTCCAACTTCGCGTTCTCATCGACAACGACACTTCCATCTTCGGACGCCTTTAGCCTGTAGTGAGTGACGATTGCACATTCCTTAGCGAAGTGTTCGACGTGTTCAGCCTCTTTACTCAAGTACGACTTCGGAATAAACAACGGGAAATAAGCATTCACGTGGCCGGTTTCTTTGAACATATCGTCCAAAGCTCGCTGCATTTTTTCCCATATCGCAAAACCGTTTGGCCGGATCACCATGCAACCTTTGACCGCTGAGTGTTCAGCCAGTTTGGCTTCCCTGACAATGTCCAAATACCATTGTGAATAGTCGTCGCTGCGTTTTGTAATAGCCACTAAACGTTAATCTCCTGCGGATGTGTGATGTAAGTTTGTATAACAATATAGCGCAAAATAATGAAGGCGGCCTGACGCTTCGCTTTTTATCTACCTCTTCCCCGCCCACAACAACATTCCGCTTTTGACCCGGCCGTCGCGATGAGAAAATAGCCGTGACATGAGCTTCGCGGAATATCAGCTACGAACTCTCAAGGCCAGACTGTCATTCGCACTGGGTGGGTTTGATAAGGATATTCTCGAAAAATTCTATTTGCTCACCCCGGACCAGTTAGTTCGCCTCTTCAATATTTACTCAGACTCATATGGCGATGGACCAGCAGCATATGCCCGCAAGACCTACGCTGATTGGAAACATGGAGCGGTGCGGCCGAGTGCCCAAACTATCAATCGATTGCTTGACAACCTGCCCCTGGTGCTAAATTTTGACGGGAAGTGTGAGTTGTTGCGAAAACTCCGAGAACGACATCGCAAGCCCGAGTATCACTCGCTCAAAGTCAAAGCCGATGATTGGAAAGAGCACGTTGTACCACTCGTAAGAGCTGTGATTCAAAAAACATATCGTGCAAACTTGCCCGAGAACATTGAAAGGCGCCTGACGTGGTTATCTAATGGTGACATGCAAACAGCACGCGCGATACTTGCTCACGCACAGGCGCTCGAAGGCGCCGTCGCTGTTAACCTGTTGCAAGATGAAATGCAAAATATTGAAACCGCGCTAACGAACCTGGACGGCAAAGGAAAAGTTACGCACACGATTCGTTTACCTTATGGTCACATTCAGTTGAAAATCTCCGGGAGACGAAGAATGGATAAAGAGTCAGACAACGGTGAGGAACTCGTGCGCAAAAACGATAACAGCCTGTTCAAGCCCACAGCCGAGGACATCTTCGAAGATGTGTTCACCGATCTCGACCAGGAACAGGCTGCACAAATCAAAGCAAAGGCCG
>DATEWS010000782.1:0-10485 GCA_035257785.1 Pyrinomonadaceae bacterium | reverse complement strand
GTCGTAGCTGACGTTCGTCGTGAGATGAACGCCACCAGGATTTCCATTCGTGACTGACACCGGATACGCATAATCATCATTCGCTGATGAATATGTGAACGACTTCGACTGGCAACAATCAACCTGCGCCGTCATGACATTGCCGGCGATGTCGTAGGTGGTTGCGTGCGTGATCGCACCGCTCGTTGTCGTCGCGTCGGGATAGGTCGTGACGCTCGTGACATTGCCTCGATAGTCAGTCGTGGAATCGTAAGGATTGTAGTAGTTGCACAACCACTCCCAGTTCAGGCACTGGTAAGGCGCCTCTGGATAGGGATAGCCCCACTCCGTACACGCCCAGTCACAACTCTCCTGCGTCTGCTGAAACGGATCGAAAGCGACGTCGTGCATGATGATGTCGTCACGCGCAGTCAGGTTCGCATGACTCGAACCGTAATTGTCGTAAGCCAAATCAACACGCGATGCCGGACTCGACGAACCGCCGGGAAACACCTTGACCATTGAGGGTAAATGCAGCAACCCTCGGCTCAAATGCGTGGACGAAGTGACGTAGGTGGTTTCGGTTCGCCTGAGTTCGGTTGCAGAGACGCTGCCGTCGGTGGTGAAATCGCGCTCACTCACGACTGAAACGTTGTTGTAAGGCGTATGCGCATCGTCGTAACTGAAGACTGTCGCGCTTGTTTTGCTGGCTTCATTCGTCACTCTGACGCTCGCCAGGCGCGGCGTGCCGTTGCTGGAATTTTGTTCCCAGCTCATCACCGACTTCTGATAGACCACTGAAGCTGAGTTCTGTATCCGCGTTTCCGTTACGAGTCCATCATTCCACGCCCCAGCGTTCTTGATGCTGTGCGTTTCCATGATGGTGGTGACACCCGCAACGGTCGGAGAGGTGACTGTAGAGATCGTTTCGCTCGTTTGTTCAGACACTGCAAATGTGTAGTACGGCGCACTGCCGCCGCCGGTCCGTCCGGCCCACTCGTCTGTGCGACGCGTGAACGTCGGCACATCCGAAAGCCCGCTCGGTGAGGTGTAATAATCGTAGGTGGTTGTTGCCGCCGCTGTGCCTTCCGTGACTGTGCCCGTGGTGGTGGTAGACGTGGTACTCGCGGTCATGCCGTGAAACTTCACAACTTGATAAATCATTCCATACGGCGAATAGTCGAAGCGATAACCGATGTCGCCGCTGCTACTACTGCTCCCTTCACCGCTCGCAGGCATGTAGATATAGGTCATCTGGCGCGTGGTGACCGGCTTATCGACGTTGATTCCCGAAGCAAATAGTCCCGAGGGCAAAGTGAGCGAGTCGTAATAGAAGCGGATCGTTTGTATATCCGACTGGCCCGTCAGTCCCGGCCTTGTGATCGTGACCAGTTCGTTATTCGAGTCGTAGTAGAAACGAACGTAACGACCGAGCGTATCCTGAATCGTTGAAATGCGTGGCCCAACTCCATTCACATAACTGATCAGGATGTAATTGCCGTTGCGATCGGTGATGCTGGTGGGATAACTGCGATAACCATTGCCGGCGGCGCCATAAACGACTCGCGTGCCATCGGGGTAATAGAGCGTTCCCGAACTGCTACCGCCGGTGAAGTGAATAAACGTGCCGTCGGTGGTGTCGTAGTTGTAAAGACTCGAATAAACCAGGGCGTGCCGCGTGCCGTTGCTGTCAGTGAGTGTGAAACCGGCGCTGCCCTGGTCTTCGATCTGGCCGTATCCTAAACGAAAGCCCTGCGCCGGATAACCGGAGTCAACGTCGTAAGTCATCCAGGTGGAACTATCGGATGGATTGGTCGACTTATTCCAAACGAGACTGTTGTAGACGAGCGCCAGCGATACATCGATCCCACGACCTGGCAAACTAACCACGGGGAGTCCAAAACTGAAGTTCCTGTTTCCGCTTTCGGTAACGGGCACAGACGAAGCCGCGCTCAGCGCACCAGGCTTCTTCTTTCCTGGTGGTGTACCGATCAAATTATTGGGTTGGTAAAGCGAACTGGTCTCGTTGTCAGGCAGTGGATCGTCGTTGGGATCGCGGATAAAGGGCATCACGCTCGTGGTGTGAGCGCGCCTTTGTCGTCGGCTCCGATTCTGAGCCACAGTGCCTGAACTTCTCTTTGAATCGATTCTCTTTTTGCCGCCAAACGGTTCTTTGGTTCCTTCGACAACGCGTACGCGGACCGTCGCCTGTTTGCTGCCCGCACTCGCTTTTAACGTCGCCACTCCTGGCTTAGCGCCGACAACTTCGCCGGTTTTCCTGACAAAGACCACGTCCTTCGCGCTTGATTCCCAACGCGCTACCAAACCCTGGACCGCATTCCCTTCCGTGTCCACGGGAATCGCCGACAGTTGCAATCGTTGTCGCGACTTCAACTCTATATCGCTCGTCACGTTCAGCTCGAGTTTAGCGACTCGTGCTTCTCGCTCTGCTTTAGTAGGCGCAGGCAATGGCCGCACGCCTTTACGCTCGCGAGTTCCATCACTCGTTGTCCGAAAAACAGAAACAAACCACGCCCGGAAGTCAGTCGCGCGGATCAACACTGCTGCGACAGGTGCAGGGATGAGTAATACACTGATAAAGATAATCATCGTGATTGCGAGAGGACGAGTGAAGGTTGACATGAGAGAACTCCTCTGAGGAAAGAGCGGTTAATCACACTGTTGAGTTATCGCCGGGAATACTAGCCCTGAGTTGGCCCACACGCAAGCACTTTTTTCGCTGTGACCGGTAACTGCACCCGAACGCTTGCGAGAAGCGCGTGAGTGTGATTGGATGCGCAGCAATCAAATCGACCTGGAGGTTACTCATGCCACGCCGAATTCTGGTGCTGTCGATCATCGCTGCGGTGATCGCCTCGACCGCGCTACTCGTTTCGCAAACGCAAAAAGCCGCGGCCGCGTCGTTCACCGTCGAACAGATCAAAAGTTATCCGTTTCCAAACGAGTTAACAGCCTCGGCGACAGGCGCGCGGATCGCGTGGGCGTTCAACGAACAAGGCTCACGCAATGTCTGGGTTGCCGAAGGACCAGAATTCAAAGCACGGCGACTGACAAACTACGACGTCGACGATGGCCAGGAGTTGACGAGTCTCTCCGTGTCTGCTGACGGAAAGTATGTCGTTTACGTTCGCGGTGGAGATCACGGTTCAAACTTCGACAGCTCAGTCGGTGTCAATCCCGCGATGGTGACGACACAGATGAAGGTTCAGATCTGGACCGTTCCCTTCGCCGGTGGCGAGCCGAAACTATTAGGCGAAGGCGACGAACCGCTGATCTCGCCGAAGAGCGACCGGGTAGTTTTCGTCAAAGAACGTGGCATCTGGTCAGCACCAATTGAGGGCTCGACGCCAGCCAAACGATATTTTTACGCCCGCGGTGATTGCGGCGCGCCCGAGTGGTCGCCTGACGGATCGCGGCTCGCCTTCGTTTCGAATCGCGGTGACCATTCATTCATCGGCGTTTACACAAACGACTCGACACCGATCACATATCTCGCGCCGTCGACCTCACGTGATGCGAGTCCGCGTTGGTCGCCGGACGGAAAGCGAATCGTATTTGTGCGGCGACCCGGAAACGGCGGCGCGCCGGAACCGGTTCTCGAGCGACGCCCGCAAGCATGGTCCATCTGGACCGCCGACGCGACCACTGGTGAAGGCCAACAACTGTGGAAGAGCGCTTTTACATTGCGAGGCTCGCCGCCGACTACTCAAGGCGAAACAAACCTGCACTGGGCCGCAGCCGGTCGCATCGTCTTTCTCTCATATCTCGACGGTTGGCCCCACCTCTATTCGATTCCTGAAAACGGCGGCGAGCCTTTGCTCCTGACGCCGGGCAACTACATGGCGGAGTACATTTCGATCAGCAACGATCGACGCTACCTGGTCTTCGCCGCCAATGCCGGAACTGACGCTGGCGACATAGATCGCCGCCACATCGTAAAGGTTCCTGTCGATCGCGCCGAACCTGTCGTGATGACTCAAGGCAAAGGTCTCGAGTGGACACCTTCTGTCACTGGCGACGGCAAGTACATCGCTTATATCGCTGCCACCGCACAACGTCCGCCATTGCCGGTAGTGATGCCCGCGAGTGGTGGCAAGCCGCTGACGATCGCGGAGGATCGCGTTCCTACGAATTTCCCGACTGCGCAACTCGTCACGCCGAAGAAAGTAGTTTTTAAAGCTCCGGATGGAATTGAAGTTCACGGGCAGTTGTTCGAAGCCGCAGGTGGCTCGGCAAAGAAGCCGGCGATCGTTTATGTCCACGGTGGTCCACCTCGGCAGATGCTGCTCGGTTGGCACTATTCCGATTACTACACGAACGCGTACGCGTTGAACCAGTACCTGGCGAGTCGCGGTTATGTGGTCCTGTCAGTTAATTACCGTCTCGGCATTGGCTATGGTCATGACTTTCATCGCCCCGAGAAGGCCGGCGCGCAAGGTGCTTCCGAATATCAGGACGTGAAGGCCGGCGCCGAGTATTTACAGCGCCTGACCCAGGTCGATGCGAAACGGATCGGGATCTACGGCGGGTCTTACGGCGGTTTTCTGACAGCCCTCGCGTTGGCTCGCGATTCGAAGCTCTTCGCTGCCGGAGTTGATATACACGGTGTACACAACTGGACCGCGGAACGTGCCGCGGGATTGCTCGAGAATCGTTACGAGAAGATTCCCGATGTTCAGCAGGCGCTCGACGCGGCGTGGCAATCGTCGCCGGTTTCGGCAATCGCGAGTTGGAAGTCGCCGGTGCTTTTAATTCATGGTGACGACGATCGCAACGTTCGTTTCAGTCAGACAACGGATCTGGTGCGACGTTTGGATAACGCGGGCGTGACTTATGAAGAGTTAGTGATCCCCGACGACACGCATCACTTCATGCGCCACAGCAATCTGGTGAAAGTTGATGCGGCAGTTGCTACATTCTTCGATCGCGTCTTCGGAATGAATCGTGGCAGTGAATAGAGACGCTCAACTAACCTGAGCAGATCTTTGGGATTGGTATTCTCTGGCTCTTGATTCACGCAGTTTCGCGTCGGATTCAGATTCTACTTGCCCTTCGAAGTCCGTCGCGCCAAAGGATTCAAGCAACTTAACTATCGGATCGTATTTGTCCCAGTCCCATAGAAAACGCGCTTGACGGGCAAGGTCCAGCGGCTTCTCAGTGTAGAGTGTTGCGGCGGGCTCGTCTGCAACGAAATTCGGATCAGCACCGTGCTCGAGCAGGATCCTGATAATCTCATCATCACCATAAAGGATCGCGCCGAACAGTATCGAAGCGCCCTGATCGACACGCGCATTAAGGTCGATTCCACCTTCGACAATGCGCCGCACCGCAGCTCTATCACTGTCGACGACCGCTTTCACCAATTGATCGTAAACATCCACCATACGGATCTGTTGGATCATGGACTAGGCAGAATGTGGCCCACCTGTGAAAGCCAGACCGTGACGCGTGGTCCATCCAGCTTGGTAGCGGCCATGGTTAGCACCCTCGTTGAGTCCAACCCGTATCCGTGCATCAGCAAGCTCTTAATTCTCTTAGCGCGTCTAAGGGCCGCCACGCTGCCGCCTTTCTCCGTTCCATGAACGATAATCCAGGCTCGCATCGTAGGAGATGCCGATTTCAATTGAATGACGAAGTTCTCCAGTCTCGCACGTTCGTCATCAGACGATATTGCCTCGAACTCATCAAACTTTCTCGATGGCAAGACACAGACGAGATTGTTGGCGGTCATGTACGCTTCGAATGTGGCGTAACATCTTGAGGAAGATTCGGAGGCTAACGGCGAATATGTGATGCTCTGAATTCTATTCTCAAACGTCTCAATAGATTCGCCAGCTTCTTCGTTGTTGTAAAAGACGTGCTCCTGTATATTTCCATCAACATCCTTCTTGTACTTGCTTATATCGAAGCCCAATGAATCAAGCAAGGGTTCCGCTTTTGTAATTACCATGATACGGGTGACCGTATCGACCGCGACCTTATAGCTGTCAGGCCCGGCCCCCTGACAGGTACCGCTGGAAAAGTCGATATACACAATTTCATTTTTCAGATCATAGTAATCGCCGCTCGGGACGCCTAAGAGCCGTTCAACATCCTGACGCGTAGACTGTAGCGGAACAATCCCACGCCAGCCTCTTGCAGATGCCGTGATCGACGTCAGCAGTATTATCGACACGCAGCAGATAGCGAACTTTAATTTTGTGGTCTCCATTCAGCTCTATTTTATTCCTTTGACCTTCGACATATAAAGATGATACACGACTCCAACCAGGATTCCTGGAAGCGATCCCCAATCAAGCAAAAGAGGAATCCACCACCAGCGGCGTACGCCCGTTAGAGGAACAATCAAGAGCGCCACTGTACCGCAGAAACCAGCCAGAAGAGGCATCGCCGAGGGTGTCTTCTGCCGTAATATAACTCCTTTCCAAAAGATGACTGTATTCAGACTGCCGATCCATAAGAAAACGGAACCGAAAACAATACTGAGTATCCAGCGAAGAATTGTTGTCATCTCTAGCCGCCTTAAACAATTTGCACGGCTAAGGTCTGAATCTGAGGATAAGCTAAGTCAGCGTGGAGTTTGGACTATTCAGGTGTCCAGACGAGCATATGGTCCGGCAACCATTCGAGTATGGCAGTCTCACGTCCACGAGATTCCTCGTGCCATAGTGGAACGCGAATAACTGAATCATCACTAAGGTGAATAGAGATTTCTTTGCCATCATCTGTTGCCGCAGTCACGGTTTGCTGGATACGTTCACAGGCCCGGTTGCAGAAACTTTCCATTCCGAACTCCAGTTCCGAACCATCGCTCAAGGTGAGAATTGGAGGATACAGCGATGTAAGAAAAGCATTCTCAAACTGAAATATGATGTAGTCCATAACAAAACTCACGGCGGTAAGCGGTCTGCCTATCAGAATCCTCAACTGCTCATTGTACTGTGTAGCCATAATTCAGTGAGTCATGATGCGAACGGTCGCTGTGATTATTATTCGCGAGATGAATACAGATTGTCGATTTCTTGTTTCCGCTTCCAGAAGGTCAGTTCTGCAGGCTCCTCCAAATTTGACAGATCGTCGAAGTATTCCGGTACATTAACCAGTTCATCATAGCCCCAAATGGCATTCAACTGAGACTCGAAACCGAAGAAAGCGTACTGCCACGTGCTTGGCAATTCTCCATTCGTTACTTGAAACAATTCGGCGGGATACCACGCGGGGCGCAGTCCATCGCCGTCGCCAACGAGCAGATAGAGTAATGAATCCTGATATAGGCAAATTGAATAGACCATATACTCTGTGCCAATGACAAATTCGAATCTTGTTGCCTGACTGTACCCATGTCCCCAGTACCGAACCGGCAGGCTTTCACCCGTATTCCCTGTGCATATTATTTTCATTCTTATTTCCGTCCTTTACTTGAACTTAAAATCATCTACCGCTCCTGTTGGGCCGTGTCCTACGTAATGGATCTCATGCCCGTTTATACGCTGACGCAGCTTTACCCAGCCTTGACTACCTGGCCAGCGAGAATCGGTCATGCCTTTTTTAAGTGGGATCAGTTCTCCAGCGGACGGATTCGCCATCGCTTCCTCCATTGCCAACTGTTCACTGACGCTTGCCGGAGTTGTTCGCCCAGTACTGCCAAGTCCAAGTGGCTTCTGAGCGGCCCCCGGCAAACCTGGTAGCTCACCTTCGACCGCTGCGCCGCCTACCATCATCCTCAGGTCGTAATTGTGTACCCAGCCTCTCGTGAAACCTCGAGATCTGTAACCTGAAACCTCCGCTAAAGCCTGGTCGCTAAGATAGGCCCGTTGCCAAACCACGTTTGGACCGGATGCGTTATAAATTAAGAGATCGGGCTCACTTAAGTACGACTCCCTTCCTGTCGCAAGATTAACCGGATCACCACTGGACGGTCCCGAACCATTTCCTAATCTAGTCGGAAATCCTCCGCCTTCTGGATGGAACGCGGCCGAAAGACAGGGATCCATAGCACAACCACTCGCATATGGGATTCTGACCGTAGGACCCGGACCGGATAGGACCAGAATGTAAACGGTAGCCGTCGCACAACCCCCAAGGTTGTCACAGATGCGGTACTGCCAACTATCTGTGCCCGTGTAACCGGCATCGGGCACGTACTCCTTAGTGTCGTCAGAATATGGCGGATTCGCGAGCCCATAAATGTGTCCGTGAGATGGATGTATAGTCATCAAAAAATACGGGATGGGATCCCCATCGGGATCGTAGTCATTCTCCTTCAACGGGCCGATTATTGCTGTGCCATGAACAATGAAGTAGTCGGCATTAGCAATCGGTGACATGTCATCGACGTTGATAAAAACAGTTGTAGACCCGGAGCACGCAGCGAACACATCGCAAACCTTGTAAGTAAAACTGTCAGTTCCCACGAACCCGGAGTTGGGAGTGTAATAAGGCTTATCGACTTGCGAAATTGTTTGCAAAGTCCCATGAGACGGTGAGGTCAGAATGGTCCGGCTAATGGTATCACCGTCGGAGTCTGAATCATTCGCCATGTATGGTCCAATTTCGGTCTCACCATGAACATAGTAAACATCATTCACTGCGACCGGGGCCTGGTTTGTTAGTGTTATGTTTACCGTTACTGCAGATGAGCAAAGGCTGGGGACACGATTGTCACATGCTTTGTAAGTAAAACTGTCGGTCGTCGCGGTCCAGGGAGCACTGGTTCGCGTATACGAGAAATTGCCGTTGCCATTATTGCTGAGACTTCCCTTTGACGGAGTAGTAACAATTGTAGCTGAGATTGTATCGCCGGGATCAGGATCATAATCATTCGCTAAAACGGATCCGATAGAGCCGTTGATGTGCAACGTATAACTATCTCCCGCGGCAACCGGCGCGGAGTTGACTAATGGAGATACCCAACGCATGTAAGCGACTGGCGTCGTCACCAGGAGAGTGGTTAGCGTTATGAAAGATATAAGAAGGTACTTCCTAGTCATGTGAATTCTCCTATGCTGTGGCAGGCGGATTTAAATGAGCTACTTTAACGGAGCGAGAGCTTGATATTTACGACCTGAAGGTTAGTAACAGTCGCACTCTAGTGTGATGTTGAATTAACTGTCAATAATTGTTATTGGAACTTAAGCTCATTTTTTATGGCAACGAGTGAGATTAAACATTACCCGTGTTCCTCGTGCGGCGCTGATCTGCTTTTCGAGCCGAAAGATGGTCTATTGACGTGTCCATACTGCGGGCATAAGGAGGCGATTCCCGAGAGCGCCGAGCAGGTTGAGGAGCAATCGTTCGAACAGCACCTGCGCATTCGTCCGGAACAGATGACGGAGTTGGCGACGAATGCGCTCGAAGTGCAGTGTCAGAGCTGCGGTGCCAAGTCGATCTTCATGCCGCCCGAGGTTGCCGGGCGATGTGAGTTCTGCGGCGTGCAGATTGTGGCCCAACCGAAGTCGGCCGATCCGATTCTGACTCCCAGCGGTGTGTTGCCGTTTTCTATCACGCAACAACAAGCGAGCGCCGAACTCAAACGGTGGCTCTCGTCAAGATGGTTCGCGCCGAACGATCTGAAGTATTTCGCGCAGCCGGAAGCAATTCATGGTGTGTATCTTCCTTTTTGGACCTATGACATAAACAGTGTCACTCATTACACGGGCCAGCGTGGTGAGCATTACTACGAAACTGAGACTTACTACGAACGAGATGCGCAGGGGAACCAGGTGCAACGCACGAGAGAGGTGCAGCACACGCGCTGGTATCCGGCATCGGGAACTGTTCTCGGCGCATGGGATGATGTATTGATTCCGGCAACGCGATCGTTAACAACCGATCATCTCGTGGCGTTAGAGCCGTGGGACCTGGTCGCGTTGAAGTCGTACAATCCGGCGTTTCTGTCAGGCTTCAAAGCGCAACGTTACCAGGTCGCTTTAGCTGAAGGCTTCGATCGTGCGAAGGAGGTGATTGCGCCGACGATCGAGAGCGACGTGCGTCTCGACATCGGCGGAGACGAGCAGCGGATCGACAGTCTCGACACGAATTATCGTGACGTAACTTTCAAGCATTTATTACTGCCGGTTTACGCCGGTGCATATCAATTCAATGGCAAGCTCTTTCAAATCGTCGTCAACGGCCGCACCGGCGAGATCCAGGGCGATCGTCCGTACAGTTTCTGGAAGATCGCGTTGCTCGTGGTTGCGATTCTGGTCGTGATCTTCATCCTCGCCCTCGTCTTCGGCAATCGATGAATGATTACGTCGAAGGCATTCGCAAATCTCAGCCTTAACGCCGAAGGCGTTCTACTCGTGGCGCAGAGCGACCAGAGGATCGAGTTTCGTGGCGCGGCGCGCGGGAATGTAACAAGCGAGTAGCGCTACGCCGAGCAGGACCATTGACGCAATCACAAACGTCCGCCAATCAGTCGGAGTCACGGCAAACAGTAAGCTCCTCATCAGCCGAGTCAACACAAGCGACGCAACGAGGCCA
>DATEWS010000781.1:0-3585 GCA_035257785.1 Pyrinomonadaceae bacterium | reverse complement strand
ATTGCCTAGCAGCCACTTCGCCATTCGGTAGAGATCGGCACGGTATGGCAAAGCTTCGTTCTCAAACGAAGCCCATTCCTCAAGGTGTGCCTTCGCTCTTGTGAATCTGAACATCAAGCGGAACGGCGCCCTTTGTCGCCTCCCATCCTCGATTCCTGACGTATTAATACCGGTATCGGCGCCTTTTATTCCTTCGAAAAGGGTTTTTCGCACACCGGTAGACCGGAACTCGTTGGTATTAGTCGTTTGGACTGCGCAATGCTTACAGCTTTTATCGGGAAAGTTTCGCGATTTCTATGATCGCATGGCAGGTTGTGTGAGTTTTTTGGCCAGGTAAAGGCCAGCAGTCAGAACCTGCTGATGGCATACTGCGCCAGGCTCTTCATCTTCTGGATCCTCTCGGGTTGACTATGTGAGCCCCCGACGCTAATGCGCAGGATCTTATTTCCTTTAAGCACGTAGAGCGCACCAAATTTTGCATTCCCGACCGAGTAGGCTTCCTCTCCTACCCCCTTGACGCGTTCAGGTGGCGCACCCTCCTCTTCTTCTTCCGACGCCTTCGCTTTGTTGTCGCGCTCCCTCTCCCGGTCTTCATCGTGACTGCCCGCGCTCCGGAATCTCTGTTTCCAATACTCACGAATATTTTCTGCGCTGGGGTTTGAACTCTGCTGAGTCACCGTGAGGCTAACCGAGTTCACGAACTGACTGGTCGCATAAAAACACTGACTGATAATGAAAGTGCCATCACCGGGGGTGGTGAGCTTTGCATCTTTCAACGCATCACCCTGGATGGTTTTGATCTCCTCACCTGTGAGGAGCTTGCAAGCGTCGATTGTGCCTTTGTTTGAGGAGGAGGCATTCGCATTGGACGCCGGAGCGTCATTCACATTCGTTACTGGCGGAGATGGCGAGTTCGCCGCCGGGGCAGGTGGTAATGCTTGCGTTTGAGATGACTGCTCTTTACAACCCACGACAAACGAAACGAGCAGAACAGCGAGCGTGTAGAACAGTAGTTGTGGCCTAACCTGCATCAACCCATTTTCTCCCGCAGCGCACTATGTTTCTTATTGCGATACCAGCGTATTGAGCAACGTTGCGAGCTCGAGTCGCGTGAGGCTGCGCGACGGGCTAAACGCGTTGCCGTCGAGCGAAACAAAGCCTCGCTGGAGAGCAACGGCGACGTAGCCTCGCCATGCGACCGGTATGGATGAGGCATCCGAGACCGTAAGCGGAAGCGAAGCGGAGGCGGCTTGAGAATCGAGGCCAGCACCTTTAACGAACGCGATCGCAGCCGCAAGTTTGGTGGCTCCGTTGTATGGATAAAAGTTCTTGCCGCGGATCGCATCGTAGAACAATGGACCAGACGGGAACGCCTGTGTGCTCTCCACGAGGTTCCGTGAATATGTGTCGCGAACATCAGTGAACATCGCCGCTGACGCCATGTACTGCGGAACCAGACCCGCCCGGACCAGTGCCTCAGCAAGGTCAAGACGGCTGACAGCATCATTCGGACGGAATTTTCGGCCTTCCGGAAGCATCAGATTTGCGAGCAGGCTCTTCTCGACCTGTACGGTTTGATCAGCCGAGAGCGTCGACTCATCGAGCATGACCGGATACTCAACCTGCGTTACCTCGATCGCGCCGAAGACCACCTGGCTTGTTCCCGCATAACCTGAGTGGAATATCGACGCACGCAGCGTTTGGCTCAACGGATTGCGGAGCACTACTTTCTCACGGCGTCCGGTCAAGCCAGGCAAGTTGAGATAGTTCGATTCACCCAGCAATGTGTTCGACTGATCGTAAACTCGCAGTCCAAAATCGTTTGGACTGAGATCCCAATAGATGTTGACGCCGACCTGAATCGTGTTCTGCGGAATCGCGACGTTCGCTGAGGCTGCTACGTTCGGAAACACAGTCTGCTCGAACGTCTGCGACGTGCGCGTAACGAAGCGGATCGCGTTGCTGGAGAGCGTTGAGCGAAATCCACCCATGTGGCGTTCCGGAAACGCGGCCTCAAGCACTGCGGCGTATGTGTTGAGCATCCCGGCGCCGGCTTCGTGGAAAAAGTATCGTGGTAGCGGCGTTGCCGTGCGACTCAGGATGTCTTTGACGTCTGCCGGAGTCAGACTCGGATTTACTTCGAGCATCAACGCGATGGCTCCGGCAACTTGCGGGGCCGAAAACGAAGTGCCTGTAGCCGTCGTGTAGTACGGCAGTTCGGTTGCGGTCAAACGTTGGGTGTCCGCAGCGGCGATTCCGGAAACTCCTGTGACAGTCGGTGCATTTCGAAGACTGATGATGTTAGTTCCGGGAGCGACGAGCGATGGGTGCTGTAAAGCGTCACCGAAGTTTCCACGCGATGAATAGTCCGCGAGTCTGCCTGCCGCATCGGTCGCTCCGACGCCGATCACCCAGGGCGCTACCGCATACGGGTTCATTGTTCCGTTCCCGGGACCGGTGTTGCCGGCTGAGAATACAACGTTGACACCTGCGTCGGTCAGCATCTTCGTCGCCACGTTTACCGGATCGTTAAGATCGAACACCGTGTTCGCCGAGAAGCTGCAGTTCACTACCCGCACGTTGTACTGAGTTCTTTTCTGGAGCAGATAATCGAATCCGGAAAGGACGAACATCAGGTTTAGATCGCCGGCACTAAGTCCTAAAAGCCGCGCGCCCGGAGCAACGCCGGCATATCGCCCAGCCGAGTACGCTCCGGTTGCCGCGATCACGCCGCTAACGAAAGTTCCGTGGCCACCCACAAGATCCGTGTTCGTTAGATTCTCGAGCGGAGCCGGATAAACGAACGAGCCGGGTAAGCTTTGCGTGTCGCCCAAGCGAACATTCTGAACTACTTTGCCTGCAAGATCGCCGTGCTGGCTGTTGATGCCTGTGTCGAGGACCGCGACAGTCACATTGCGGCCCGTTACGGGCATAGCGCCGTTCTCCTGACGAAGGTCATCGTCTGGCGAAACACGCTGTACGCCGGTGCTGTTGAAGTAAGGATCGGAGTTGAACGTGAGCGTGCGGTTACTGTAGAGCGAGCGGACTCTCGGCAGCTTTGAAACTGCGAGGAGCTGCGCTTTGGTGGCGGTGACGTAAACCACCGGTAGCATACGCAGACGCGTTCCACCAGTGATGCCGAGCTGCTGAAGCTGCGCAATGTCAGCGTCAGTCACCGATGTGTGATAGACGATCACCGCGTTTATGTTGCTATCGTCTGTTGCGTTGTTAAGAGCAACGGCAAGCTCAGGATCTACACTTTGAAGTCCCGTATTGTTGTCCGCCCCAGTGAGCGTAATACCGTCTGCTCCCGTCAGCGTTATGCCGTCAGCTCCGGTAAGCGTGATGCCGTCGGCTCCGGTAAGCGTTATGCCATCCGCTCCTGTAAGCGTAATCCCCGTTGGATTTGTCTGGCTGAAAATGACGCCCGTTGGTCCAATGCCAATGACCGAATCGGCGCCGGTCAGAGTGATACCGTCAGCACCCGTGAGTGTTATGCCGTCGGCTCCGGTTAACGTGATCCCGTCCGCGCCGGTAAGTGTAATGCCATTTGGGCCGACCTGCGCAGCGCCGTCAGCTCCCGTC
>DATEWS010000780.1:0-3214 GCA_035257785.1 Pyrinomonadaceae bacterium | reverse complement strand
ACGGCTCGTTCAAATTCTGTTCCAGCGCCGGTCCAATCAAACTCATATTGGTACTTAAGTTCGGCGAACGCGATATGCGCCTCGGCTAAACCGTTGTCTAACTCAAGCGCCCTTAACACCGCAGCCTTCGCTTTTGCGACTCGGTCCAGCACGGGAGTTTTGGGGTCGCCATCGGATATATAGAATTCCGATATTCCGATGTAGGCCCTTGCGAAGTTTGGGTCTTTTTCCACCGCCTTCTGGTAATACTCGAGACTCTTTTTCAAGTTGTCTCTTCTCTCCCCGTTTTGCTTCTCTAAAAAATAGTCACCCAGCAAGGCGAGTTGGTACGCGTCCGCGTCGTTTGTGTCGTGCTTAGTCAACTGTGCGATCTCGTCGCCAGTCAGCTTCAGAGATAACGCTTTCGTCATCCGCTGGGAAATCGAGTCCTGCAGGTTGAAGATGTCGCTAAACTGCGCATCAAACGGCTCGGATAAAATCGTTGCGCCAGTCCTCACATCTATCAACCGCACAGTCACCCTCATGCGATCGCCGACTCTTTGTATGCTCCCGTCTAGTACGGCGTCGGCCTCCACTTCCTGCCCAGCCTTGATGGGATCCTGCTGAACGTCGCCGTACTTCCGCACGGAGCTTAGCGGTCGCACGACGAGCTGGTTGATATTGCTGAGTCTCGTAATCAATGCCTCAGCCATTCCCATTTCCAAAGATTCATTTCGACTCTCAGGGCTCAGAGGCTTGAATGGCAGCACCGCGATCGTACGAGGAGAATTTCGAGTTGGCGCATCAACTCGTCTGAACCATATGCCATAGCAAATAATTACAACCGCGAGTGCGCAGAAAATGCCGGCGATGATTCTCACCTTGGGACCAAAACGCGCGGGAGCGGATGAGTAGGCGGGAACAATGTCCTGTTGGACGTTTGTCGACGTCAGTGTTTCCTGCCGGATACGACTCACATCGATTTCGTCATCCTCGCGTAGGTCGACGTGCGCAACAAAGCGAAACCCTTTTTTTGGAACCGTTTCGATGAAATGATCTCCGTGTCCAGCTTCCCCGAGAGCCTTTCGCAAAGTTGAAATGTTGAATGAAAGATTCGACTCCTCAACGAACTGGTCAGGCCATAACCGCTCCAGCAACTCTTCCTTTGAAATCAGGTGGCCGCTGTTCTCGACGAGTATCACAAGCAGATCAAAGCACTTTGGTGTGAGTGCAACAGGCTGGTCGTGGCGCAGCAGCCGGCGTTCCGTTGGGTCTAAACGGAAGGGACCGAAATCGTATACGCGTTTTGCGCTCATAATAAAGAGCTCTAAACCATTTCTAAGAGATTTCTACAACTGCTCTAAAGACATCTCCTCAGGTTCAGTCTAGCGTCGGTTGCTGCGGGCCAGAGGTCATTGTAGACCTCGCCAATTCCGGCAACAACATTCAAAACGTTCTATGGAGAAGTCGTTATGTCGTGGCTACGTTTACTCGTCGTATTGCTGACCACCATGAACCTGGCCTTCGGACAGTCCCGTCCAAAGGAACACCAGGATTCACCCGAAGCTGTCGCGCTCGCGCAGCTTGGTTTCACTTACTCAAAATCCGGAAACAATACGAAAGCGATCGAGACGCTGAAGAGGGCGATTCAGCTTGAGCCTGAGCTGGCAGAAGCTCACTATTTTCTGGCCGCAACGTACAACAACATGGGCCTTTACCCCGACGCAGTCCTGGAGTTTAAGGAAGCTATCGGCCTGAAGCCGGAGTGGGCCGAGGCGTACAGCGGACTAGGTGTCTCCTATAACTGCTTAAAGCTGTTCGACGAGTCTGTGAAAAGTCTTCAACATGCACTGAAGCTCGCACCTGACTGGGCGCAACCTTATGTGAATCTCAGTGTCACCTACACTAATCAGCGACGTTTTCAAGAGGCGGCAGAAGCGAGTCAACAGGCGCTTAGGCTTGAGCCGAATCTCGCTGAAGCTCATTACAGATTGGGAATTGCGTATGGCCACTTGCGCAAGCACAAAGAAGCAGTCGACTGCTTCACACATGCAATACTCCTCCGGCCGGAGTACGCCGAAGCGCACATGGATCTCGGAGTTATCTATCTGCTACAGAACAAGCGACCCGAAGCGATTGAACAGTATCGAAGGCTTCAAGACCTAAACCCCAGCTTGGCGACTGAGCTATTCAAGGTGATCTATAGCGGTAAGGTTCTGACCGTTTCTCAGTAACATCTTCACGCAGTCGTAAAACTACTGCTATAGCTTGCCCGCGTTTGCTGAGAGCTCTGCGCGAGGCTAGCCTCGCGCAGAGAACTTGAGGAGTAATTCGGAAAGACAAATCGTTAGCAGGAACGGGATACCGCCCGCGCGCGCTTAGAAAATCTTTTTGAAGGTGCGGCTTAACCAATTGCCGGATTTCTTTGCACCCTTCTCGCCCTTGTCCTTGACGTCGCCGGCCACGTCCACAGTCTTGCTGCCTACTGCTTTCGCTCCCTTCGCGGTTACCTTCACGCCCGTGGCCGTCTTGTCCTTGACGTCTTCAGCCTTGTCACCGGCTTCATTTGCTGCCTTCTTCGTGGTGTCAACCGTCTTGTCTTTGGCGTCTTCAGCCTTGTCACCAACTTCGTTCACACCTTTCTTAGTGATGTCGACGGTCTTGTCCTTGACATCATCCGCTTTGTCAGCAGCCTCTCCTGCGACTTCCTTTGTCTTCTCGCCCGTCTTCTTGGCGGCCTTGACGGTCTTATCCTTTACGTCTCCAGCTTTATCCTTGGTCTTTTCCGCCGCGCTTTTATCTTTGTTCTCGGTTGTTTGATCTTGCTGAGCGAAAGCAACACCAGCCGTTGCAATCAAACAAAGCGTACAAAAGATCGTTAACAAGACTTTACGCATGGTTAGAACCTCCTCATTGCAATGAAATCAAACATTTCTTCCTGCCGAACATTTGCAGCGCAAACCTAATGCCACCGCTTATGTAACTGAAGCCTCGAGCTCTTCGATTCGTCGTGCTATCTCACCGGGAACCGGCGTCTTTTTGTTTTCCGTGTAATTGAAACAAACTATTAAGCCTGTGCCTTCAGCAGCAACTCGCTGATGTTTGTGACTTACCACATAGTACTCCATCGTGAAGCGATCGTTTTGTATTTCCGGTACGCGCGAGCCGACCGACACCGTATCGGGATAAGTCAGAGGGATCTTAAAGCGACAGTTTGTAGCCGCGAGGATCGGTC